>MNYL01000053.1 GCA_001873075.1 Fibrobacteres bacterium CG2_30_45_31
CTTGGTTTATCGTAAGAGTGCCTACGGTACCTGGGGTGCGTATGGTTCCTGTCTTTTTCCCTTTGATGGCGTTGGTCACAGGTTTTTTGATTGTCGTGGATGCTTTTTCCAGAGTGCTCAATCGCCGCGTCTTGTTTGGATTATTGGGCGGAATAGGGGTCATCTTAGGAATGTTTGCAGGCTTGATTTATCAAGGGGGGAAGACTACATTTGATGAATCCCCAGCGATTATTGCTACAGAAAAAATGCCGGAGAGTTCCCGTCCGGTAGAAGTTATTTGGAAATCACGTTGCGTTTCCTGCCATGGTGAAGAGGGCCATTTAAATCGTAAATTTGTACACGAATTTTATCCGTTGCCGAGAGAAATTTCTGTTTCTCGATTTGATTCTCTGGGGGTGGATTCGCTCTCAAAAGTAATTCTTGATGGGCGCGCCTTTATGGGGGCTTATCGTGGGCGCATTTCTGAATTAGAAGCGCGCTCCTTGATTGAATACATGAGATCCCTCGCGAAGGAGGCTCCATGAGTCCGCTGATGAATATGCTTGCCTGTCTTTTAGCGATGCTCCCGGCTCCTTTTTTGTGGCAAGGGGCGATGCCGCTTCGCCTTCGGGGTGCTTTTTTAGGCATCGTTTTATTGTGTTTTGAGTGTTTTATCTTTTTTGCTGTGTTGCCAACCTATTCACTGTATGAAATTTTGCCTTTAGAAATGTTGGCAATGTGTCTTTGTGTCTCGACTCTTTTTTTAAAGGAGCATACCGCTTTTTTTGCTGTACTCTCGCAATGCTTTTGGTTGTGGATTGTGTTTTTTGGAACCTTCTCGCTTTCGTATCGTGTGGGAGCGTCCCCCGATTATATTCAAATAGCAATGCTTGTTGTTGGAATAATTCTATCTCCTATACTTTCTTCGAAAAAGCAAGAACTCCGTTTTTGTATGGCGGCTTATTGGGCGGGAATTTGGGTGTTGGCGTTTACCCCTGTGTAAGCAGGGTATCCAAGAAATAAAATCCAAAAATTATTCGAAAACGCCACGAATGATTTCTACTTGGTTATCTATGAGGCTGATGATATTGGTAGGATTAATATCTATTTCCCCACAATCGATCATCATCTCTATTTGATGCTCAAATAGATTCCAAATATCATCGGGATTTGTAAATTCCGTTTCATCGGAAAGTTTTGCTGCGGTACTCAAAATAGGTTTATCAAAGTGTTGAAAGAGTTCTTTGAAGAAAGGATGCTCTGGCATGCGAATGCCTATTTCCGGGCGTTTTACATCCAGTTTGCGCGCGATAGAAGCATCGGCGGGCAGAATAAAAGTATAAGGCCCTGGCACACGTTGTTTCATAATGTTAAACGCAAAATTACTCACATGGGCGTATTCGGAAGCTCTGCTAATATCGGGGAGGATCAGTGCCATGAAAAATTTCTTCATGGGCTTTTTTAGCATGTACAATTTGTGAATTGCTTTCGTAGATTCCGCATTGCAACCAATAGCGTAACCCGATTCGGTAGGGTAGAGAACCAAACCGTCTTTTTCCAAAGTCTCCGCAGCGAGCTTAACGATACGAGACTGAGGATTAATAGGATGAATTTCATAACGCATAGGCGGAATTTAGCTAAAAAAAATGGGGGAGAGCAATAAAAAGCATATTGATGTATCCATTCCAATAGCCAAAACGTCCGGCATAAGAACCTATGTTTGCCTCTTCGGGTAGTTATTGAAGAATAAAAAGTGAAGAGAAATGAATTCCCACGCGAAAAATCGCTCTTGCATCAAACATTGCTGAAACACGGCGTGCAAGACGACAGAGTCTCTGTTTACGGGTTCATTTCTGTCAGATTCAGCAATCGGCAATGGTCGCTTTTGCCTCGAAGGCGCCTGGATAATAGCGAATGTTGAGTTTATTTTCACTAAGGTCTATTGCCACGACATCAAATCGGCTCGGCTGATCTTGCCCTCCATGGAAATGAAGAAAATGACAGGCAGTGCGCCAAATCTTAAATTGCTTTTTTCCTTTGACTCGGCTTGCAGGGGCTCCTTTGTCTTTGTTCCAAATGGATTTTACTTCTACAAAGAGAATCTTTCCTACACGATCTTTGGCGACAATGTCCAACTCGCCCCCGCGATACGCATAATTACGAGCGAGAAGACTGCACCCCTGCCTACGCAAAAACGCGGCGGCATGAGTCTCTGCGATGTGCCCCTTATTCCTATTAGAAACGACCATTACGGGTTCCTTAATTTGCCAGCAACCCCAACATTCGAATTTCAGAAATAGCGAAATCGTTTTCAGGGCTGGTGATGAATGTCTCATCTACAAAAAGTTGAATCTCAGTGGTTTCCACCGTTTTGATTGCTGGGTATTGCATCCCTTTCAAATCTTCTAATTCAATACGCTGACGATAACCTTCTCGTGTTTGCAAATAAATTGCTTTTGGCTTATTGTATATGCGAAAACGATCGCCAAAATTATCGTCTACCGATTTTTGATACCCAATCGCAAAACCAATATTGGTAATGATCGTCGGCTGTGGAAAATCAATAATCATAATGGGATTTTTGAAATTAGTAGGCATCGGCATGAGCCAAGCGGTTTTGAAATCCTTATCATAAAGATTTTCTGTAGGGTAGCCACCCCCTTCATTCTCAAGGTTCCTTTCTTCATAGGAGGCTCTGAGCGTAAACTTGGATATTTCCTGCAAGGTGCTGGGTGGTTTGTAAGTCAGCATAAAAAGCAGAATTAAAAAGACGAGCAAAGGAAAAAGAAATATGCCGATAAGGAGAATTTTCTTTGAAAAAATACTTTTGGTTTTAAGTTTTGAATCCGCGTTAATCAATGGGCGATTCTTGATTAATTGGCGGACATTGGAATTTCCAGGGATGTGTTTTTCTGTATTTCTTTTGTCCGAGCTTTTGGGGAAAACATTATCCAGTGCATCCAGTAATTCCTGCATATCGTGGAAACGATCAGCGACGTGTTTCTTTAGGCACTTGAGAATTAATGCAGAGAGGCCATTAGGAATATCGGGTCGGAAAGATTCTGGAGCGGGAGGTTGTTCTTGAACATGCTTGATCGCAATTTCAATGGGCTTTGCACCAATAAAGGGTAATCGGCCACAGGTCATTTCAAAAAGAATGACCCCTAAACTATAAATATCCGATTGAATTGTGACTTGATCTCCGTGACACTGTTCTGGGGACATGTATTCCGGAGTTCCCATGGTCATGCCCGTAAGGGTGAGTCGTTCTGTCTCTTGGATATGAGAAATGCCAAAATCCATGAGATAGACACGATTGTCATGGGTAATCATGATGTTAGAGGGCTTCACATCACGGTGAACTATTCCCTTGCTATGCGCATAAAGTAATCCGCGCGCGACTTGTTTCGCAATAATTTCAATAGCATCAAAATCAAGACGACTCCGATTGGCGAGCACATCGGCAAGAGTACTCCCTTTTACATACGTCATGGCAATAAAAAACTGATTACTTTGTTCACCAAAATCATAAACTTGCACTAGATTCTGGTGATCCAGTTCTTTCATGGCTTGTGCTTCCATGTAAAAGCGCTCAATGGATTCCTTATCGGAAGAAGTATCCAGGACTTTCAGGGCCACTTCACGATTCAATTTTTTCTGAAGCGCTTTATAGACATAACCCATTCCCCCTTTTCCGAGAACGCCCAAGAGGTCGTAATCGTCATTAAATGGGCGAGGGAAGTTCTTATTATTTTGCAGGGAAGATTGGTTCATTTCGCTTTCTTTAATTGATGCAGTAAATGTAAAGTGATAATATAAAATACAAGAGCAATCCCGAGGGGGATAAGAATGTCAAATAAGGCCGCATTGTTCCCCGTAAAGAGATTTTGCAACGCAGACTGATTATACTTAGACCAGATAACACGGGATATCATTTGGCCGATGGCTCCCATTTGATCAATAGGTACAAGAGCGCCTGCGAGGGCGACTTGGGGAATAATTAAGAGGGGGAGGTAGGCGTTCGCTTGTCCTGAATTTTTCGAAACAGTGCTCACTAGAAGGCCGATGGTTACTGCGGGTAAGAGTGTGGAAAGTAGCGTGAGGAGGGTTGGTAACAGGGGAGGATCAATCCCGATTCCTGGCCCAAATGCCAAGTAGCAAAGAAGCGTTTGCAAAAATGAAAAGAAGAGGGGGAAAATCATTTTGGCGAAAAGCACGGAATGTATTCCCATTCCTTGGCGGAATTCCTCAAGTAAAAGTTCTTTTTCTTGGACTACTTCTCGAATAGAGAGAGAAAGAGCAAACCAATTGGCACACAAAATCAAAGAAAAGGCGGCAATCCAAAGTGATGCATTGGTGGTAAATGTTTGGGAAAGCAAAAATCCGATGATGAGAGGTTGCAACAAAAGAGCAAGCGATCGCCCTCGGTCGCGAAACCATTGGTGAAACAGGAGTTTTAAAAAGTATAAGAAAAACTCTTTCTTTTGCACTTTAGGAAAAACGGTGTGGGCAACGGTGTTACCGATAGGAGCTACTTTACGGCCAGAGGCTTCCCAATTGATTCCCGTCTGATCATTCAAAGTTTGAAGAATGCTTTCCGCATTGTTGGTGTTAAAATAATGGAGTGCCTCTTGAGGCGTTCCAAAGAAGCCTTGTTCGCCTTGGTGCAGTACTAAAACTTTATCGGCGATCTGTAGGGCCTCATAGCTATGCGTTGTGAGAATCACAGTGTGTCCCAAAAAAGCTAGTTGTCGCAAATGAGTGCAAAGCGTTTTGGAATTCACGGGATCCAAACCCGAAAGGGGTTCATCTAAAAGAATTAATCCAGGAGCTCCCATCAGTTGCGCGGTGAGTGCCACGCGGCGTTTTTCCCCCCCGCTGAGCGTTGCAATCGAATGATTTTCCAAACCGTTCAATCCAAAAAGTTCTGTAAATTTTTGGAGGCGCTCTTCGACTTCTTTTTCGCTGTAATCTTTAGGGAGTGTAATTCGCGCTGTATGCCGAATGGTTTCGCTTACGGTGAGCGCATCACGCAGTAAAGGATCTTGAGTCAAAAAAGCGATTTGTTCCCGGAGTCGTTTTTCATCATAATTGATGTTATCAA
>MNYL01000025.1 GCA_001873075.1 Fibrobacteres bacterium CG2_30_45_31
TTGTCCATTTGCCTGGGAAGAAACTTCAACAAGAGTCCCCACTTCTGCATGAGTATATACTTTTTCGTTAATAAAACCCCGAATCATCGAGGGCGATTTGCGAGTCAAAGTGAGAATCGGGTTGAAACTTGAAATTTTTTCACCGTCTCGAACATCTACCGTGGCAACGACCCAATCACCCTTCGCGGTAATCACCAAGTCTTCTTGATCTTTTTTGAGCATATCCAATTCACGGCGAAGCGCGTCTGCTTCCGTCGCACTGCTTGTCTGCTGTAAGCCTTTACTCCCGCGAAGCAAGCGAATCTGAGAATTAGCACTTTCTTCAAGAACGTTGAGTTCCTTTTGTAAATTACGAATGCGCATCATCATCGCATCATTGGAATCCACCGCGTTCAAAGAAGATGCGGGAAGACTCTTTAATTTAGCGGCAATTTCTCGATTCTGCTTATACTCAGAATTTATTTTTTCAATCTCAAACAGAATCGTATTCCGACGCGTAGAGAGGTCTGCTTGCACTTCCGCCACTTTTTGGTCAATGGTTGCCGTATTCAAGCTTCCACGACCTTCCAAAGCATCCAATTCGCGAGTCACTTCGTTCATACGGAGAGCGAGATCGGCACGGCTTAATTCTACAAGGGTATCGCCATTCTTCACTTCTTCACCCGGAACCACATGAACTTTCACAATCTCTACGGCATTCTGAACACTCACAACGGTTTCAGAAGCTTCTGCAATGCCTGTAAAAATGACCGTTTCGCCTTTGTAGAAAAAGCCGAGAGTCACTATGGCGACAATAGAAAGAACCCAGGCAATAGGCAATTTATGAGCACGGACAAATCGTAATTTACAAAACATTTTTACATCTCCGTCGTGGCATCTTGCATCATAAACTGAATGTCAGAAAGCCCCTTGATTTTGGAGAGTTCTGTAAGCACTTCCGCTGCCGGGTGCTCCTTGCGCAAGCGGATCTGGTAAGCGCAATCAATACGAGATCCTCCATCTACCTCTCTCATGGTCACCAAGACAAAAGTTTTAATATTGGCGCGCAACACCTTTTCCAAAGCCATCCGGGCGTCTGATTCGTTGGGCATTGCAAAACGCAACATCCCATCAAAGAAATTCTTCGTGCCAAGACCAGAACGACTCAAAATAAAAGCGATGATACAAAACACCAAAGTACCACCCGCAGCGACACCCCAGGCAAAAACACCGCAACCAATGCCTGCGCCCAAAGCCGCAAACAGGAACATAATATCTCGAGGATCCTTGAAACTCGTACGGAAACGCACAATAGAAAGGGCCCCCAACATACCGAGACCACGACCCACATTATCGCCAATGGCTTGCATCACAGTGGCTGCCACCACAGAACTCAACACAAGCGCCTGTACAAAGTTTCTGGAATAAGAAAGGCCTAAGAACGTCTTTTCATAGGTAAAACCGATACTGGATGAGAGGACAAACGCCAATAAAAGCGTGTAAATCATCGTGATAAGAGTCGGGTATGCCGTACTAGACTGTACAGCGAGTAAGTCAATCATAAACACTCCACTTGTAGGTGTAGCTTCCAAAATACCCATTATAAGTATTAAAGTGAAACTTTGTTGTGTAAAAAAAATCTTCTAATGCTGTCGTTGACAACATTTTTTTTATTTTGGGACAAAATCTCCCTATTCTTTAAAAATTTGTACTTTTTCTGGGTTGGTTTTACCGATCAAATAATCACCTATAACATACAATCAGAGGGAAAAATGGGAAAAAGCATCAAAGGAACCGCGACAGAAAAAAACTTGTTAAAAGCTTTCTCTGGTGAATCACAAGCGCGTAATCGATACACCTATTTTGCAGGGGTCGCCCGTAAAGAAGGTTTAGTTCAAATTGCCGATATTTTTGAAGAAACGGCGAATCAGGAAAAAGAACACGCTAAACGCTTTTGGAAATTCCTGGAAGGGGGACATTTAGAAATCACAGCCACATTCCCTGCTGGCGCGTCTTCTAATACTCTGGATAACCTGAAAGCCGCTGCCGCTGGTGAAAACGAAGAATGGACAACGCTTTATGCGGAATTTGCGAAAGTCGCCGAAGCAGAAGGTTTTAAGGATGTCGCCCTCGCGTTCAAGTACATCTCCGTGTCTGAAAAGCAACACGAAAAACGCTACAATGATTTGTATGAAAACCTCAAGAGTGGCCGAGTGTTCAAACGCAATGGCAAGGTAGTCTGGCGTTGCCGCAACTGTGGCTTTTTACACGAAGGCGAAAGCGCTCCGGAAATTTGCCCCGCTTGCCTCCACCCTCAAGCCTATTTTGAAATTCTCGGAGAAAATTGGTAAAGATTAAACTATTTACCGATTTCTGCTACGGTGCTCTCGTTCTCGAGGGCACTTTCTTTTTTGCGCGTAAAGAAGTAAATAAAAACCATTCCCAAAATAGCCGAAATTAAGCTTCCTGAAAGAATGCCAATTTTAGCCGAAGCGAGTGTCGTAGAAAGGCCTCCAAAAGCGAGCTCAGAAACAAAAAGCGACATGGTAAAACCAATGCCCGCAAGCATTCCGCCGCCAAGCAAAAGACGCCAAGATACCCCGGTGGGGAGTTTTGAAATGCCGACTTTGATTGCAATAACCGAAAAAACAAAAATTCCAATCGGCTTGCCAATAATGAGACCCGCCGCAATGGATACGGTGACCCCGCTAAAAGACGCCCACTCCACGAGCACGCCTGCATTAGCGAGCGCAAAAAGCGGCATAATGAGATAACTCACCCAAGGGTGCATTTTATATACAAAACGTTCTTGCAGTGAAATACTTTCTTTGGATGTTTTTAAAAGCGTTCTGCATAAATCATACTTTTCTTCACTTTTCAGCTTTGGTCCACCAGATAAAAAATTGCCTATTTTAACAGTTACCACATCTAATTTTCCTTGGCAAAGCCATGGTTTCACTGGGGTTAAAAATCCGAGAGCAACGCCCGCAAGAGCGGCATGAACACCACTCATGACAAATGCATACCAAATAACAACAGCAAGAACCCCATGAAAAACCAAACTCCGAAGTCCCGCCCTAAAAGAAAGCCAGGTAAGAGCCAACAACGCAATAGCGACCAATAGTCCAAACCAATTAATTTCCCCTGAGTAACCTAAAGCCACGACCACAATGGAACCAATATCATCCGCAATAGCAAGAGTCAAAATCAGAACATGCAAACCGCGGGGAATACGATTGCCAAACAATGTCATGCAACCTACCACAAAAGCAATATCCGTCGCCATAGGGATTCCCCAGCCGCGATCGGCCCCCTCCGGGCACAAAAGCATATACACGGCTGCTGGAAAAAGCATCCCCCCCAAAGCCGCAATAATAGGGAGACTCGCCGCTCGAATGTCGCGAAGTTCCCCATGGACTATTTCACCCTTCACTTCTAATCCAACCATAAAGAAAAACAATGTCATTAAGGCGTCATTTACCCACCAGTGCAAAGGGTGCACCATTTCCCAATCGCCCAAGGAAAAACCAATGGGAAAGCTCCAAAAATCAGTATAGGTATCACTGCTAAAATTCGCCCACACAAGAGCACAGAGGGTGGCAAAAATGAGAAAAATACCGGAAGTGGTTTCAACGCGCAAAAAGCGCTGAATGGGGGCCATCAGACGATCAATAGGTTCCGTCGGGAAGAGAGTCTCTATACTTTGTCCAGTTATTTCTTTATTTGTCATAGGAAATTAAGGGGGCGAAGGGTTTAACGGGGATCTATCTCGATTTTCTTGTCATAAAAAAACCCCTAAAAAGGGGTTATAAATCAATACAGATGTGGAGGCGGCCAGCGCGGGTTTTTCGAACTCATGTCCACCTTGTAGAAATTCTTATCAAAGCGACCATCGTATTCGCCATAAACTTGCATCACATAACGAGCCATCCACTTCGCAAGCTTCAGCACAGTCAACTTGCGACGCAAACGCCCCTGACAGTCACGATTCATAACATCAGGGAGTGTACTCGTCGTCAAAATTTCATCAATAGAATGGCTATTCAGCTTTTCACGAGCTTCGGGACTCGAATGGAAATGAGTCACACCAAAACAAACGCGATGAGGATTTCCCTTCTTCAGGTGTTCGCAGCACTGCACAATGGTAGAACCTGTGCGAACCATATCATCAAAGACAATCACATCCTTGCCAGCCAAGTAATCAAAGTCCACTTCACTTTGGTCGCTCAAGGTCATGCTCACTTCTCGTTCGCCACTACGAACCTTAGTCATGATCACTCGCTTGCACTCCGAAAGTTCCAGAGCATCCCACATGGCATTCACAAACGGCGTTGCGCCCTTATCTGGAGCGACAATGACCAAGTTATCCCCATCTTTACCGGTTTGAACAAAATTTGAGGTTTTGATGTAATTGGCATAAACTTCAGTAGGAATCATGTTGTGGAAATGACCCTCAAAAATTTCACTGAAAAGTTGTTGTACTTTCACACTGTGATTATGCACAGTGACCACCGCATCCACACCAGAAGCTTTCAAAAGCTGGGCATAAAGCAAAGACGTAAACGGCTGCCCATCAAATTTTTTAAGATCGGAAATGTCACGATCCTTTTCATTTTCACCAAAGCGGTGAGGGCCGCGATCCTGGGCGCTATAGAAAAGGTCTGGTTCTACTAAAACTACGCGGTCAGCTCCGTTGTCTTTAGCCGCACGAGCGAGAATGCAAGTGCGCATCGCAAGGTCATTGCGGCTGCGATCATGGGTAGAAACAGAGCAAAGTAAAACGATCTTACCCCGAAGACGCTTACCGATGTTTTCTTCATCGTAAACATCCAACATGTAGCGAGGGCAAAACTCTGAATTCGCAAATGTTTTCAAGGCGACCGTATCAGAAATATCATCACGAAGTCCGATATATTGAGCGATATCAATCGCGAAAGGATCGTCAGTAAAAGTTCCAGTAACTACGAATCGATCTAACATTGTAAATCCACGGGTTAAGGATTTAAATGGCCGCGTCCAAAATACGACCACCTGCCACCAAAGATAAAAAAAGCCCCGCAAAATGCGAGGCTTTTAAATGACAATAGAAAAAGCAAGCCTAAAATAAGGTCTTTTTAGAAGCTCACTTCAAGGATATCGGGCAAGCTTTTGCGTCCCAAATTTCCGTTGCATACTGGTGAATCGTACGGTCAGAACTGAACTTACCCATACGAGCAACGTTCAAAATGGCCATCTTCGCCCAACTCTTTTTATTTGAGTAGGCCTTTGACACTTCTTCCTGGCAGGTCAAATAACTACGGAAGTCCGCCAAAAGCAAGAACGGGTCCGAAGTCAGAAGTTTTTCAACCACCTGCTTGAACAAATCCGGCCGGTCTGGGGAGAAGAATCCACTAGAAATCAAATCCAGAACGCGACGAAGATCATCATCCTTTTCGTAAAAGTCTTTCGGACGGTAGCCCTTCGCCACGAGATCCTGCACCTGATCCACAGTCATTCCAAAAATGAAGAAGTTACTTTCACCCGCTTCTTCAAGCATTTCCACGTTAGCACCGTCCAATGTGCCAATGGTGAGCGCTCCGTTCAAAGCAAACTTCATATTGCCTGTGCCAGAAGCTTCTGTACCCGCGGTAGAAATTTGTTCTGAAAGATCTGCTGCAGGAATAATCTTCTCCGCAAAAGAGACTCGATAATTTTCCAAGAATACCAATGACAATTGACCCTTACATGCCGGATCCGCATTGATCATATCGCCCACAGATGTCGCCAAACGAATAATCTGCTTCGCCATCCAGTAACCAGGAGCGGCCTTTCCACCAATCAATACCGTGCGAGGAACAATCTTCTTACCATCCTTGATCTGGATGTAAAGATAAACGACATGCAAAATATTCAAAAGCTGACGCTTGTATTCATGAATTCGCTTCACTTGTACGTCAAAAAGGGTATTGACATCTAGGTCAACGCCCTGAGTTTCTTTGAGATACTTTGCAAGGCGCTTTTTGTTTTCAAGCTTCACCGCCATGAATTCCTGTTGGAATTTAGCATCGTCGGCGACCTTTTCCAACTGTTTCAAATCATCCAGGTTTTTGACCCAGGAATCACCTATCGTCTTAATCACGAGATCGGACATTGCAGGATTTGCTTTGCGCACCCAACGACGTGGTGTCACCCCATTGGTTTTGTTATTGAACTTCTCAGGCCAAAGCTCATAGAAATCCTTGAACAAGCTGGTTTTGAGAAGATCACTATGGAGAGCGGCAACACCGTTCACAGAGAAGGAACCTACAATAGAAAGGAAGGCCATTCGAACCATCTTTTCCGGTTGTTCCTGAATAATGGACATGCGACCTAAACGAGCGACGTCTCCAGGCCACTTCATCGCTACCATACGAAGGAAGCGAGCATTGATTTCATAAATGATCTGAAGATGACGCGGGAGTAAACGTTCAAACAATGAAACAGGCCACTTTTCAAGGGCTTCCGGCATCAAAGTATGGTTGGTATAGGCAAAAGTCTTAGAAACGATTTCCCAAGCATCTTCCCATTCCAATTTCTCTGAATCCACCAAAATGCGCATCAACTCGGCGATAGAAATTGCGGGATGCGTGTCATTAAGCTGAATCGCGATTTTTTCCGGTAGTTTGTCCCATTCCCCTTTGTGAAGCTTTTCAAAACGCTTCACGATATCCTGCAAAGAGGCGGAGCAAAGGAAATACTGCTGCTTAAGACGCAATTCCTTTCCATTCATAGAAGTATCATTCGGGTACAGCACCTTGGAAATGGATTCTGAAATTTCCATATCCTGTACAGCAGCGATGTAGTCCCCATTATTGAAATAGGCCAAGCCAAAGTCATCCGTGCTCTGAGCACTCCACAACCGGAGGTTGTTCACGGTGTTGTTGCGGTAACCAGGAACCGGAGTATCGTAAGGGAGAGCAAGCACATAGTCTTTGGTATCCCAACGGCTGTGAAGTTTTCCTTTCTCGTCCTGCCAGCTTGTCACATAGCCATAGAACGGCACGCGAAGAGCATTGGCCGGTCGCGCAATTTCCCAAGGATTCGGCAAACGCAGCCAGTTATCGGGACGTTCTTCCTGCTGTCCATCTTTAATTTTCTGGTTAAACATGCCATATTCATAACGGATTCCCATCCCTGTAGCGGGGAGCTCCAAAGTAGCCATGGAATCGAGAAAACAAGCGGCAAGGCGACCTAAACCACCATTGCCCAACCCCGCATCCACTTCTTGCTCACGAAGATCTTCGAGGCTCATGCCCATCTCATCCAATGCTTCCGCTACAGCCCCTTCCACATCAAGGTTCAATACGGAATTGCCCAAAGTACGACCAATCAAAAATTCCAAGGAAAGGTAATAGACTCGTTTCACATCTTTATGGTAATAGGTCTCTTGCGTTTTTATCCACCGGTCAATAAGGCGGTCACGCACCGCATACGCAACGGCAAGAAATTTCTCATGCTGGGTGACGGTGTGTTCATCACGGGCAAGCGTGTGATGAATGTGATCAGCAAAAGCCTGCTTAAAGGCTTCTATCGAAGTTCCGAGGACTTCAGAGACGGGGATTGCGAACTGATTAGTCTTTTTAGGAGTCATTGTCGCCTTCATAGGGGGGAGAGGTGAAAGAAAAGCCAACGCCACAAATTTAGTTTTTTCATTTTTTTTTGGGAAAGCCCGATTAGTCTGAATTGGAATAAACAGAGGATATTACAAAAAAGCATAAAGAAATTTTTTTGGGTACATTATAAAGACCTATTATTTGATTCTGGGTTTTATTTCCATTTTAGGGTTTTATCTTGTGTGGGTTATATGAACGGTAACGAAAACATTCCGCATCTCTTTTTAGCGACTTTATCAAAGACCAAAGACTTTGATAAATCCCTTTCTCAACTCCTTGAAAAGGTGGGAACCGATTTTAATTTAAGTCATATTACTATTCGCGAAAGGAACACCCTCGAATACACCTTAAAGACAACTTATGAATGGTGCCTTCGTAAAGAAGACTCTTCCTTAAATCAATTGTTTCCCATGACAAAATCAGAATGGGACACAATGGCAAAACAATTTGATGATGAATTTTTTTTCTATTCCACTGATGCTGTCACCGAAAAACCGTCATTTTTCCATGTTGCTATTCTAGAAAAAGACCTTGTAGGTACAATTTCTTTTGAAAAAAGAAGTGCTCAACACCCTTGGGCACCAGAAGAATTAGATGTCCTTAAATGTGTTGGGTATATTACCGCCAATGCTTTATTAAAGAAACGAGCCTACCGACAAGCGGACAGAGCCATTGATAAAATTACCCACTTTGACCCTGTGACGAATCTTTTCACTTATTCGGCTTTTTGTGACCAGGCAACCAACCTGGTTCAAACCCTATTCACCAAGCAACGAATGGCAATTCTTTACGCTGACATTATTAATTTCAAATATCTCAACGATACCTACGGAGTAACGGAAGGGGATAAGTTGCTTCGTGCTTTTGCCCATTACATCAAAAAGTCTCCAAAAAATCTTTGTGCAACTCGCATTTTCTCTGATACCTTTGTAATGCTTGTTCTTTTGGATGAAAAGAGCACTCCAGACAGCATCCAAAAAAGAATTAATAGTATATCGAATCATTTCTTAAAATCCCAAAGGCTTCTTTATTCGCGTTGCAATCTAGAAATTGCCTGTGGAGTTTCTGAAGTGAACGATTCTAATCTTAACGTCGTTCTTTTTATTGACAAGGCAAACGCCGCCCGCAAAGATTTGAAGGCTCGATTTGGATTCGGATGTTTGGTATTTAATCAAGAACTTGAAAAACAAATCGAAAAAGAAAATAATCTTCTCAATGCCATTCCTAACGCCTTTGAAAATCAAGAGTTCTTTTTTGTTTTACAGCCTAAAGTGGCTCTCGAAACAGGGAAGATCACGGGTGCCGAAGCTCTTGTTCGTTGGAAAAGAAATGACGGATCACACCTTCCTCCCTCTGATTTTATTCCCCTGATGGAAAAAACCGGGGACATCACTCGCTTAGATTTTTTCGTTTACGAAAGCGTATGTAAATATCTCCAGGAACGCTTAAGGAAAGGACTTCGTACCATTCCTATTTCCGTAAATGTCTCCAGAAGACACTTGAAAAATCCACTCTTTGTGCAAACGGTTGAAGCGTTGATTCTCCAGTATGATATTCCGCCGGAACTTTTAGAATTTGAGCTTACAGAAACACTATTTTTAGATAATCCAGAAGAAGCCCTTTTTTTACAAGAAAACCTCCATAAAGCAGGCTTTACCCTTTCTTTGGACGATTTTGGATCCGGATATTCCTCTTTGAATTTGCTCAAAAAAATGACTTTAGATATTATCAAGATAGACAAAAGTTTTTTAGAAGGGGAAAGCATTAATTCTGTAGATAAGGTTATTATTGATAGTATTATTCACATGGCAAAATTACTGAAAATTACCGTTTTATGTGAAGGCGCAGAAACCTTGGAACAAGTACAGTATCTCCGCAAAGCCCATTGCGAAATTGTTCAAGGGTTTTATTTTTCAAAACCTATTTCCATAGAAGCAATGAACCTTCTCCTGGATACGGATAAAATTTTTGTCATCCCTAATGCCCCTGAAACACTTTTAAGTTGCTAGTTTTTTTCTATGATCGTCACGCTATTTGGTTCTTCTGGATTAGTGGGTAAGTATTGCCTAAATTTTTTAGAGAAAGAGCCCTCTATTACCAAAGTTATTCTCCCTATCCGGAAACAGAAAGACGAGATAAAAACGAACCCAAAATTTGAATATGTCGAAATTGATTTTTTAAATCTTTCTCAATATGGAAAGCTTTTCGCTACCGATGCTGTATTTTGTTGTTTAGGGACGACGCTCAAAAAGGCGGGGAGCAAAAAAGAACGTGAGTTTGTCGATTTGAATCTCCCTCTCGCCATCGCAGGACTTGCAAAATCGAATAAGGTCAAGCATTTCTTGTTAATCAGTGCCCAAGGAGCAAATCCCTCTTCTTGGATACATTACAATCGTACAAAAGGACTTGTAGAACAAGGACTAGAAATGTTTGATTTCCCGTCTCTTACGGTTGTGAGGCCCTCGTTACTTTTGGGGGATAGAACGGAAAAACGCAGGAGCGAAGAAATTTTAAAAAAACTTCTTGAAGGGCGTTTACAGTTTATCCCTGAGTTTTGGCGACCTATCCATGCCGAGACAGTTGCGAGAGCCTTAGTGCAATCCCTATTTGACCCGCCAAAAGGGAAACGGACTATCTATAATCGAAAATTGGTGCGAGCCGAAGCCGCTCTATGGGCTAGCGAAAACGCAAAAACTTCACAATAAAACTTATTGTTGTACAGGGTTTTTTCAAGAACACTTTTATACTCTGACCGCCCTCTAAATAGGCTTTAATGAGTTTGTAAAGCGCAATT
>MNYL01000079.1 GCA_001873075.1 Fibrobacteres bacterium CG2_30_45_31
AAGATTTGCCGTGGTAGCCGCAAGATTGCTCAAACCAAAGGAGCCTTCACGAAGAGCTAATTTACCACCCGTAACGTTATCATAGAGGATACAAGGCACTGGATTCAATGTATGAGCTGTCTTTGCCTTGAAGGAGCCATCTTTATTTGTCTTTGGCAGGTGAGTCTTTTTATCGACTTCATACATTTCATCAGCATTGCCGTGATCTGCGGTGATGAGAGCCACACCACCCATGGCGTCAATAATTGGGAGCATCCGAGCGAGAGCTAGGTCAACCGCTTCAACAGCCATCGTTGCCGCGCGGAAACTACCCGTATGACCCACCATATCGCCGTTCGGGAAGTTGCAACGGAGCGCATTGTACTTACCGCTCTTGATCGCATCAATCATGGCATCGCAAACTTCTGCAGACTTCATCCAGGGGCGCTGTTCAAAAGGGATCACATCAGAAAGGACTTCCTGGTAGGTTTCGCCATCAAATTTGTTGCTGCGATTTCCGTTCCAGAAATAGGTCACATGACCGAACTTTTGCGTTTCGGAGCAGGCAAATTGTTTGAGTCCCACGTTGCTGAACCATTCGCCGCTGGTATTTTCAATCGCTGGAGGAGGCACAAGGAAACGCTTCGGGAGTTGAAGATCCCCATCATACTGAAGCATACCGGCATAAGTGACCTTGGGGCGACGCACGCGATCAAATTCGGTAAAGTTGTCTTCTTCGAAAGAACGGGTAATTTCAATGGCGCGATCCCCACGGAAATTGAAGAATACCACCGAGTCCCCGTCTTGAATGGTTCCTACTGCAGAGCCATTCTTGCCGATGACAAATGGAGGAAGATCCTGGTCAATGACTTTAGCTTCACCGCGGAAAGTTTCAATGGCTTCCTTTGCGCTGTTAAACAAACGACCTTCGCCGAGCACGTGAGTTTTCCAACCGATCTCTACCATTTTCCAGTTCGCGTTGTAACGGTCCATGGTGATCTGCATACGGCCACCGCCACTCGCAATGCACACATCAAATTCACTACTGCGGAGTTCAGCAAGGAAGGCTTCAAAAGGTTCCAGATAATCCAGAGCGGAGGTTTCGGGAACATCGCGGCCATCCAAAAGAATGTGTACGCGCACTTTTTTCACATTTTCTTTTTTAGCTTGAGCGATCATCGCCCTTAAGTGAGCAATATTGCTGTGAACATTGCCATCGCTGAAAAGACCCAGAAAATGAAGAGCGCCCTGAGTGCTACGAACGTTGTTAGTAATCTCTTTCCAAGCATCGCGAGTGAAAAGTTCGCCAGAGTTAATAGAATTGGCGACGAGAGAAGCGCCTTGGCTATACACCTGACCTGCGCCGATGGCATTGTGACCCACTTCGGAGTTTCCCATGTCTTCGTCGGAAGGCATACCCACAGCGGTTCCATGAGCTTTTAAGAGCACATTACTGTACTTGGAAATTAAACGGTCGAGGGTTGGTTTGCGGGCTGCGGCAATGGCATTGCCCACTTCACTTGGATTGTAACCATATCCATCCATGATGATTGTGACCACTGGTCCCTTGACGCCGGGGAAGAGGGATGATTTTTTAAGCATTTTTCAACTCCAGTATGAGTGCATTTTAAGCATTAAATATGGAAATCAATGTAGAAAAAACGCCCCGCTCCTGAGCGGAACGGGACGAAAAGGAGGGGTCGTCAACAAGGAATATCTACCTTCGCAATACAGTGTCTATTGTGAAGGAATCCCCCTTTTTTGCTTCTGGAGAGACTTACGCTATCAAATATTCAGTAGCAGGAGTTCCTTTTTCAATGGAGTCAATCACGGCATCCACCGCCTCTTCACTATCGATGTGCCCAAACCACCAATTCTCTGGATACACAATCATGGCAGGCCCACGATCACATACTTTCAGGCAGCCCGTGCTCGAAACCACGACATCGCTCATGCCACGATCAGAAAGTTCACCTTCCAGATATTGCATCAGCTGCATGGAGCCTTTTTTATTACAAACGCCCTGAGGCTCCCCGGAAACCCGGAAAGATCCGCAGACAAAAATGTGATGTGCTGGTTTTTTCATGTTTTTTTCCTTTGGTTAATTAATGTTATGCGCAGCCCGTGCCAGTGCCGCCACAAGAAATACCCACGCCGCACGAACCTGCTGTCCGTAGTAATGTCCGCGGTATCTCACGACCTTCCAGAATGGCGGAGGCCCCTTCCGCAATGAGACCTTCCATGGCAATAATCCGGATTCCGAATTCTGCCAGCACTTTTTCCGGAGCTTTCCCGGAACCACTGACAAGCACTGCGCAACAATCTGGAATTGTTTTTGCAAGATCATACCAGCGCTCATCACCGGCACCCGGAGGAGGGGTAGGGCGACGATCTATCAGTTTTAATTTTCCGTCTTCTTCTCCATAAATCCAAAGACCCGTGGCTTCGCCCAAATGACGGTTTACGAAAAGGCCTTCCATAGAAGCTACCGCAACGTAAGGACGTTCTGTAGTGGGTTTCAACTTCGATGCAGCAGCGAGCATCTGCTCAATTTCAGGAGAATTATCATCACCCACTAAACCAACCGCATCCGCGCGACACCGCGCACAATGCGCCATCTGCTTCACATAAACACCTGTCTTTTGCCGCAGTTCCTGCATCGCATGGGCATCGGGTGTTTTTTTGCCCTCAAAAGCAGTCCCTTCGACATGCATCAGCGGAATACAGTTCTGAATATCAGCTCCCAGAGCCGCCGCATATTTTGCCACTTCCACCGCATGTTCGTCATTAACACCCGGAATAATCACCGTATTGATTTTCACCGTGATGTGATGTTCTTTTAAAAGTCCAATGGCAAGAGTTTGGCGCTCCAACAGAAGACGCGCGGCTTCTACACCATGATAAATGTGAGCTCCGTAACGAACCCAGGAATAAATCTTGGCCCCGATTTCCGGGTCCACCGCATTCATGGTAATCGTCACATGGGAAACATTCATTTTCGCGATACGTTCCACATATTCCGGGAGGCCCAAACCATTCGTTGCAAGGCACAATATCTTTTCCGGATATTTTTCACTCACGAGCTCCAAGGTG
The DNA here is from genome assembly GCA_001873075.1 of Fibrobacteres bacterium CG2_30_45_31. GTDB lineage: Bacteria > Fibrobacterota > Fibrobacteria > Fibrobacterales > Fibrobacteraceae > UBA1313. Next base: position 3,073 of record MNYL01000079.1, read on the forward strand.
CGCATGGTTTCTTCAGGGTTCGCAAAAGGGTCGCCGGGACCCGCAATGCCTACCACCGCAAGATTGGAAACCCGTTCCAACACCGAGCCCAGATAAATACCCGCTTGTTCTGGAGAAAGAATATTACTCGTCACTCCAGGGCGACTCTCATTGACGCAATCATATTTCCGGTTGCAAAAATTGCACTGGATATTACATTTCGGAGCGACAGGCAAATGAATGCGGCCCGTCGTGTGCCGCGCCTTGGCGCTAAAGCAGGGATGTTCAGCAAATTCCATAATATCCTCCAATGCTTATCAGATGTAGGTGTAACCTATTTTTGATGAAGATTGCTTAATCTGCATTAACGTATTGCAAACCAAGTCAAAAAGATTCAAAGTGCCACGATAGCCAAGATGAAGAATCCGGTGTCCTCCCATACGATCATGGATCGGGAATCCGCAGCGGATTAAAGGGATCTCAAGATTTTTCGCGAGATAAAAACCTTTGCTACTTCCCATCACAAAATCAGGAGAAAGATCTTTAGCCTTTTCAAGCATCGTCACAAAATCAGCATCATCCATGACAAGGGGCTCTGAACGATTCTTCTTCAGAATCGACAGGATGCGAGACTTGAACGAGTCACTCACAGCACCAGTAGCGACAAGAACGGGTTCAATACCCAACTCACTTAAGAAAGAACAAATCGCTAAAACAAAATCTTCTTCTCCGTACACAATCGCCTTTTTACCAAAGCAATATTTATGCCCATCGATGTAGGCGTCAATAAGTCTTCCGCGCACATCCATCCACTTTTGACTGATGGGACGTCCCGTAAATTCCGTCAATTGACTAAAAAAAGCGTCTGTATTTTCTATGCCTATGGGCATAGGAACTCGAGCGGCCTTGACTCCGAAATTTGATTCCAACCACGCCGAGGCATCATGTTCTCTCGGAATAGATTCTCCCAAAGTAATGGTTCCCACCGCAGAAGACATACGCCGAATACTTTCGAGAGGAGTGCCTCCCTTAGGAAGTTTCTGATATTCTTCCCAAGAGCCCCCATCCAGACTTTCCGAATAATCCGGCAACAAAGTATAGGGCATTTCAAAAGAAGAAAGAATCTTGTGCAACTCGCGCAAATCTTCCGACGATACAAATCCAGAAATCAGATTGAGATGCTTTGGTTCTTCTACGTTTTCGGAAGCGACACTCGTACCCGCCAACTTGGAAACTACAGAATAAATCGCCTCATGAAATCCATCCATATGCGTCCCGCGATAACTCGGTGTGGAGGCATAAAAAAGCGCGGGTTCCTTAGATCCACCATTCTTTTCTCTTTCGCTACGATCCTTTTCATATTGCGCAATGTACATCGGCACATTTTCGCCGATGGTTTCGGAAAGGCAAGTCGAAGTGACCCCAATAGCTTCTGGCTTATATTGTCGCGTCACATTACTCAGTGCAAGCTCCAAATTATCGCGCCCACCAAAAATAGCGGTGGATTCGGTGAAGTTCGAAGACGCAATATCAATCGGTTCTCGGAAATGACTAATGCCATAGCGACGAATGTATGTCGAGCATCCCTGCGATCCATGAATCAAAGGAATACAGCCCGAGATACCGCGAAATACGATGCAGGCCCCGAAAGGCGCACAAAGTTTGCAGGCGTTCCTCGTGGAAGTGTAACTACGCGAAGGCGATTTGGTCTTTATTGCTTCTGCTATCATTCGGCACCTCCAGCATGCTTGATCCTTGCAGGCGAATATTTCCATACAGGACTCATGATGGAAGAATGAACTTCCCTGGAAAAATTGAGCATTCCTTCAAAACCGGCGAGAGCTTCCTTGCGTTCATGATTGTGGTCGCAAAATGCGATTCCCATTTTATAAGCAATGGGACGTTCTTTCACGCCGCCGATCAGAAGATCCGCGCCTTTTTCGAGAATAAACTTCGAGAGTTCCAGGGGATTCGTATCATCACAAATGATCGTTCCTTCTTCCGTGATCTCTTTCAGGTAATTGTAGTCTTCCTGGGTTCCGGTTTGAGAGCCCACCACAACGGTCTGAATTCCCAAATGGCGCAACGCTTTCACGAGTGAAAAAGCCTTGAAAGAGCCACCCACATAAATTGCAGCTTTCTTCCCTTCTAAATCCCGACGGAAGGATTCGAGTTGCGGTAACAGCGTGGAAACTTCTTCAAGAACCACTTTCTGTGTCTTTTCAATTATTTCTTTATTATCAAAAAAATTCGCAACATCATAAAGTGCTGAAGACATATCTTCAATGCCGAAATAAGAAACGCGAATAAAGGGAATCCCGTAGGTTTCTTTCATCATTTTGGCGAGATAACTCATGGAGCCCGAACATTGCACAACATTCAACTTTGCCTTGTGCGCACGGCCGATTTCATCCACACGACCATCACCTGTAATGCACGAGGTCACTTCAATGCCCATCTTCCGGTAATATTCTTTAATGATCCAAATTTCCCCGGCCAGATTGAAATCGCCGAGAATATTGATACTGAAAGGAGAAACCGGAGTCGTATTATCGCGACCCACCAATTTGAAAACCGCTTCACAGGCGGCACGATAGCCGTCTTTTTTTGTTCCCTTGAAACCTTCCGAAAAAACAGGAAGCACAGGAATACCCTTTTCTCTTGAGACGCGTGCGCAAACCGCATCCACATCATCGCCGATAAGTCCTACAATGCAGGTGGAGTATACAAATGCGGCCTTAGGAGCATATTGATCGATCAGCTCCACAAGGGATGCATACAATTTTTTTTCACCACCGTAAATGACCTCGTTTTCGCGAAGGTCTGTCGAAAAACTCAGCCGATATAATTCCGAGCCACTGGAAAGTGAACCCCGAATATCCCAAGTATAAGCAGCGCACCCGATGGGGCCATGCACCAAATGCAGAGCATCTGCAATCGGATACAAAACCACACGGGAACCGCAAAAAACGCAGGCACGCTGACTCACAGATCCAGCCGTACTGGCCTTACCGCAAGCAATATTGTAAGAATCTTTACCATTCTCAAATACTTGCCGCTTCCGTTCATCTAATATTTCAATCATATCATGATTCCCTTTGCGTGCCGCGTTCAAGATTAAAATTCAAGATGAGGCTGCTATTCGCAGCCACACACTACATGACGAGTTCGAAGCTTTCTTCTGGGGATTCCTTATCTTGCTTATCCATGAAGATATCAAGCACCTTTTCCAACAATCGAAGCCCACCACGATAACCGACAACGGGGAAATAGGAATGTCCCACGCGGTCATAAATCGGGAAGCCGATCCGAATCAATGGAATGCCTTCATCTCTTGCGATATACTTGCAATAAGTATTTCCCAGAATTAAATCAGGCTTGTGATTCTTAATCAACTGATGGAAATAGAACATATCGGCGTTAGCACCCGTTTTCACGATAACCTCTTCGCCGCAAAGTTCCTTGATGCGAGCATCAAACTTCGGACCTGCCGCAGAACCACTCACCACATGGAGCACTTTCATATCCACATCGCGACAAAACTGAGCCATGCCAAGCACGAGATCAGGATCACCCACGAGTGAAACCGTCTTTCCATGAGTGTACTGATTCATATCCAGCATCACATCCAAGAGCTGTCCACGTTCCAGCATTACAGAATCCGACACAGCGACACCCGCGGCCAATCGCAACGCATCCACAAAAGTATCCGTTCCGCTCAGACCTATCGGTAAATCAAGAATCTCGCAAGGAACTTTACACTTTGTATCCAACAGTTTTGCAGCAGCCGAAGCGCCCAACCGCCCTAAGGCTAAGGTCTTCGTGGAATCACCCGCACTCTTGATCTGTTCCAGTGTGGCTCCTCCGCGAGGATACATGCGGAACTTGCCGTCCATAGGACCATTCACCACATCCGAAGTATCCGGGAACATCACATATTTGATTCCCATTTCATCCGCAATGTGTTTGATCTCACTCATATCGCTCGGTTCAATAAAACTCGGGATCAAATTAATTTGATCTAATTTAGCACCCGTTTTTTCCGAGAAATACTGGACAAAACTTGCCGTCATATTCGCGTAGCCTGTCACATGGGAACCCTTGAAGCTCGGCGTATTCGTATGCAATACCCGCTTACCCTCAGGAATTTTCCCTTCCGTAATAGCCTTGTTGATAATTTGAGCCAAATCATCACCGATCACTTCCGAAAGGCAAGTGGTGTGCACGGCGATCACATCCGGATCGTACAAAGCGAAGATGTTGGTAATAGCTTCGAGGATATTCGCCTGTCCGCCAAAAACCGAAGCTCCTTCCGTGAAAGAACTCGTCGTCGCCATAATCGGATCTTTGTAATGCCTGGTGAGGGCACTGCGATGGTAAGCGCAACAACCTTGAGAACCATGACTGTGCGGAAGGCACTTATGGACTCCCAACGCCGCGTACATGGCACCGATTGGTTGACATGTCTTTGCCGGATTGATGGTCAAGGCGGAGCGTTCTGTGATTTCTTCTGGTGTATGTCTTAATAGCATTTTATCCTCCGACGCGTTAGTTTGTCCATCCGTAATTCGCAGTCAACTCTGGGCTATCTTGCCATGGGGCCTTTGTCAGCTTAAACACTTTACTGTGTACAAGCCTATCGATTTCCCGGTAGAAATTGATCGCACCCACAAAACCCGCATAAGGGCCCATATAGTCATAGCTGTGAAGCTGTTTGAGCGGAATGCCTTGCTTCTGCACCACATACTTTTCTTTAACACCAGCGCAGATAACATCAGGATGGTACTTTTCGATCAACTTTTCCATTTCGTAATGGTTCAGATCATCAATGATCAGTGCCTTGTCCTTCATTTCCGTCATCATGCCCCGATAATCATTGAAAGTAAAGCCTTCCGTTTTCATCTTCTCCATTTCTTCTTCACTCTTGCGGGCCTTATAACGCTCAGGATCTTTTTCAACCTTTAATTCTTCGATATTACGAGAATCTGCATCGACCAGAATATTCGGGAGCACTTTGCGTCCCTCATAGTCATCGCGGTGCGCAAACTCATACCCGGCCGCAATCGTTTCCATGCCCATTTCATCAAAGAGTTCCTGGTAGTGATGCGCACGAGAACCACCGACAAAAAGCATCACCTTTTTCCCTTGGCAACGAGCCTTCACTTCATCGCGAACTTTTCGTACCGCAACCATTTCGGCTTCGATCACTTTTTCGGTCTGTTCCATGAGGGCCTTGTCGCCAAAGAAAGCGGCAATCTTGCGTAAAGACTTTGCCGTCGCATCCGCACCGACAAAATTGACCTTAAACCATGGAATTCCATATTTGATTTCCATCATCTCCGCGAGATAGTTAATGGAACGATGGCACATGACCGTATTCAAATCCACAGTATGCGCACTAATGAATTCCTGGTAATTCGAATTTCCGCTAAACGTTGAATGAAGCGTAATTCCGCAGGCCGCAACAATGCGTTCAATTTCAAAAGCATCACCACCGATATTATACTCACCGAGAATATTGAATCGGAATTTGCCAGGCTTTGGAGTATCATCTAAACCCACAACATCGGTAAATACCTTATTGTTCGCCACATGATGCCCTGCAGATTGACTCACACCCTTGTATCCTTCGCAGGAGAATCCAAAAATATTGATATCAGGGTATTTTGCTTCCATCTCACGAGCCACCGCATGGACGTCATCACCAATAAGGCCCACGGGGCAAGTGGCAAAAATGCCAATCGCTTTCGGGTGGAAAAGAGCGACAGCTTCGTCAATCGCAGCCTTCAACTTCTTTTCACCGCCAAAGATAATTTCGTCTTCCTGGAGGTCCGTAGACATCGCATAAGTCATGTAATTGGGAGAATCAGGAGTTTCCGGTCTCGTCTGATTGCGACGCGTAGACCAGCTGTAAAATCCACAGCCGATGGGACCATGCGTAATTTGCAGAATATCGCGAGTCGGTCCAAGAACCACTCCCTTACATCCCGCATAAGAGCAGCCGCGCATCGTCAGAATACCTGGAATCGTTCTTGAATTCGCAAGAATTTCAGGAACTTGTTCTCCAGCATCTACCTGATTAATGACAATTTGCCTTTTTCTTTTTTTTGCCACTTTTGCGGGATACCGGGTAAGCATCTCTGACTTGAATTCCTCAGTATCTACCGCCATATTTTCATCATGATCCATGATTTATCTCCTGTTAGTCGTCGAGGACTTCATCACCGCGCTCACCTGTGCGAACACGAATTGAATCAGAAACTGGCATCACGAAAATTTTTCCGTCGCCACTTTTTCCAGTCTGGTTCTCTTTGATAATCGTATCGACCACTTTTTTTACCAAATGATCGGGAACCACCACAGAAATCATTCTTTTAGGAATCAGTCGGCCACCGTTTCCAAGCTGGTCCATTTTTTCTTCATATTCATGATCGATCCCCGTGAGCAAATGAATTTCAACAATTCCCTTGCCACGACCAAGACAATCTTTTGCATGCATAGAAGTAATTCCGGCACCGCTCAGCGCACGCTTGGTCTGGTTGATTTTATTCATGCGGACAATAGCCATTACTTCTTTCATTTACTGCTCCTCGGCTGCGGTTAATTTAATGCCGGAACTAACCGTGTATACCTCATCCACAGGCGAAATGAAAATTTTGCCATCGCCAAACGCGCCTTTAGAACCTGTACGTGCCACTTCCATAATAAGTTTCAGCACAAATTCTTTATCCGATGCTTTGACCACCATCATGAGCATTTCCTTAGGAACCTCATCATAAGTGACATTGCCAATCTTAATGCCTCGCTGTTTACCACGGCCAGACACATTTATACGTGTCACCGCGGGATAGCCTTCCGCCATCAATTTTTCCATCACCGCTTCTGTTCTTTCTGGCCGAATAATTGCCCGTATCATTATCATAATGTTTCTCCTTGTATGAACTTTATTGTGTTATCAGTTTGCGAGACCAAATTCCATCAACAGCTTTTCGAGTTCATCCATCTCCAGCGGTTTCGGAATGACAAAATTGGTATTTGTTTCTATCGCCCGCGCAAGCGCACGATACTCATCGGCTTGGCCCACTGTCGGATCAAATTCGATAACGGTCTTCTTGTTAATTTCAGCCTTCTGAACAATGTTATCGCGAGGGACGAAATAAATCATCTTGGTTCCAATCTTTTCGGCAAGGGCGATGATAAGTTCATCTTCGCGATCCGTTTTACGGCTGTTACAGATAAGGCCCCCTAAGCGCACCGTTCCTGATTCTGCAAACTTCCGAATACCTTTACAGATATTGTTCGCCGCATACATAGCCATCATTTCACCCGAACAGACGATGTAGATTTCTTCTGCCTTACCATCGCGAATCGGCATGGCAAAACCGCCACACACCACATCACCGAGCACATCATAAAAGACGTAAT
>MNYL01000235.1 GCA_001873075.1 Fibrobacteres bacterium CG2_30_45_31
TGCCAAAGATCCTTCGATTGAATTAGTGCAGATTGTAAGCTTCGGTTGCGGTCACGATTCAATTCTCACTGATGAGATGAATCGGATGCTACATGAAACATCCATGAAAGAACTTTTAATGCTCAAGTTGGATGAAGGCGATGCCCGCGGTCCTGTGGGAATCCGTGTGAAAAGCTTTATCGAGACGGTGCGTTCGAGACGCCAGGCGAACCTAAAACGCGATGTGAGCGAGAAAGAACTATTTCCGGTAAAATTCAAGGAAGGCGACAAGACCAAGCGCAAAATTCTTATTCCTAACCTTTCTCATGCATTTAGTATTCTCGCCTCTGAATACTTTGAATCCTTAGGCTTTATTACAGAAGCGCTCCCCCTCGCCAATAAGCGGGCGATTGAACTCGGAAAGAAATATGTCCATAATGACATTTGTTTCCCAGCGCAAGTGAATATCGGCGAAAATCTTCTCTGGCTGGAACAACACCCAGAGGTAGATCACAACAAAGTTTCAGTGGGTCTTGCCAAGAACTGCGAAAACTGTCGCGCCATTCAATATGCAGCCCTTGCCCGTAAAGCTTTGGATGAATCGGGGTATAATGACGTTCCCATCATCACCACGGGCTCTGACACCAAGGATATGCACCCCGGATTCAAATTGGATATCGGATTCAAATTGCATATGCTTTGGGGCATTGCGACCATGGACTGCATTGAAACCATTTATCGAGCTTCTAGGCCATACGAAGTGCATAAGGGCGATACTCAGAAAGTGTATGATTATTGGTTGCCCTTGCTTATGCATGAGATCGCCTATACGCCCAAAAAATTTATTGCCTATCCCCGTTCCGTGCTTCAAATGTTGGAGCGGACCATAGATGCATTTAATGAAATCGAATTGGATCGTACTGTGCGCAAGCCTCGTGTTTCGCTTCTCGGCGAGATTCTTATGAATTATCATCCGAGCGCTAACGGCTACATTGAAAACTATCTCATGGATAACGGCATGGAAGTGGTGCTCCCAGGCATGATGGACTTCTTCCGTGTGGATGAAGTGGTGCGCATGGAAAAAATTAGACGGGGATTCATTCAGCATCCTTTTGGCAATTGGATTCTGGGGGGTATCACAGGGAAAGTGTATACGTTCGCTGTGGACCAAGTGAATAAAAGGGCTCAACGCTACAAATTTTATGAGCACCATGCGGACTGCTACGAATTGGTGCATCTCATCGGTGACATCATTGACCCCTCTTACAATTCAGGGGAAGGTTGGCTCATTCCGGGAGAGATCCTTTATAACGCATCCAAAGGCGTGAACAGTTTTATAATCGTTCAACCATTTGCTTGTCTCGCGAACCATATTTCAGGCCGAGGCCTTACTAAGGCTGTCAAAGCAAGGTTCCCGCATATCCAAGTGCTTTCTTTGGATTATGATCCGGATACGAGCTTTGCCAACATTGAAAACCGTTTGCAGATGCTGATCATTAATGCGAAGGAGCTCGAAAAAGCACCTCATTAGTGAACAGGCTATTCAAAAACTCGCTTTTGATAGATTTTTTAGTAGTCTGTTGATACTTCAAACTTACAAGCTCTTTACGACATCCCTGTAAAGAGCTTTTTTATGTTCGGTCATCAGTATAAGAAATTCTGGAGTTGATTTGAAATCAGGAAATTTCTACCTTTGGCGCCATGCTTAACGTTTCTCAAGTCAGTCTACAATACGGCAGTCGCGTTCTTTTTAAGGACGTTAATCTTTCTTTTCAAAAAGGCAACTGCTACGGTGTCATCGGAGCGAATGGTGCCGGAAAGTCCACGTTTTTAAACATTCTCTCTGGAGAACTGGAACCGAATACCGGCGGTGTTTCTACCAATACAGGGGAACGCATCGCGGTGCTGAAGCAAGATCATTTTGCTTTTGAAAAGAATACGGTTCTTGAAACGGTACTCATGGGATTCACGGAACTTTATGAATTGAGTAAAAAGCGTGAAGCTCTTTACGCGCTCCCCGAAATGACCGATGCCCAGGGTATGGAAGCCATGGAGGTCGAATCTCGTTTTGGCGAAATCGGCGGCTACGAAGCGGATTCCAGTGCTGCGGTACTTTTAAAAGGTCTGGGGATTCCCGAAGAATTGCATACAAACTTCATGTCCGATCTGGACGGTAGCTTAAAAGTGCGAGTGCTTCTCGCCCAGGCTTTATTTGGAAACCCAGACGTTCTTTTGTTGGATGAACCCACGAACCACTTGGATGTGGAATCCATTAATTGGCTCGAAGATTATTTGGAACGCTTTGAAAATACGGTGATCGTCGTTTCCCATGATCGTCACTTTTTGAACCGCGTTTGTACTCATACCTGCGATATCGACTATGGTAAAATTAACATATACGCTGGGAACTATGAATTTTGGTTTGCGGCAAGCCAACTCGCTCAAAAGCAACGCAAAGATTTGAATCGCCGTTCTGAAGATAAAATTGAGGAATTGAAATCCTTTATTCGTCGTTTTGCTTCCAACGCCTCTAAGGCCAAACAAGCGACCAGTCGTAAAAAACTTCTCGATAAAATGACTATCGAAGAAATGCCAGCCTCCAGTCGTAAATTCCCTTGGGTCAGTTTCAAGATGGATCGTGAACCAGGCAAAATCGTTTTGGAATTACAAGATGTCACCTTGGATACGGGTGAGGGTGGAAAAATACAGAATCTGAATTTTTCACTCGGGAACAAAGACCGCGTGGCTTTAGTCGGCGAATATGACATTTTGAAAACTGCTTTTTTCAAAGCGATCGCGGGCGAGTTGGAACCCACTCAAGGGACTATTAAATGGGGTAATACCATTTCTTACACCTATTTTCCGCGTAACAATGACGCTTATTTCGATACGGATCTTTCTTTGGTCGATTGGTTGCGCCAATTCAGCAAAGAACAGGATGAAACCTTCATCCGCGGATTCCTTGGTCGCATGCTTTTTACAGGCGAAGAAGCGTTGAAATCAGCCCGAGTGCTCAGTGGCGGAGAAAAGGTGCGTTGCATGCTTTCTCGTATGATGCTTTCCAATGCGAATACGCTCCTTCTTGATGAACCGACCTCTCACTTGGATCTGGAATCCATCACGGCTCTCAATAATGGCTTAACCGCTTACCAGGGCCCCGTGATCTTCTGTACCCAGGACCATGAATTTGCGGAAACGGTCGCGAATCGCATTTTGGAACTCACGCCTCAAGGTTATACCGATCGGGCCATTTCCTTTGATGAATGGCTTGACACCAGAAAGGGCAAACGCAAGTAAAAAGAGCAAAATAGGATTGACAAAAAAGCCCGCTGTTGAAGCGGGCTTTTTTTAGCGAAAGAATCTTTTCAAAGAGAGAAGCTATTGTGCGATTTGCACAGAACGGCTGAGTATTATTTTTGATCCGTTCTTAACAATCAGTAAGTAGGCCCCACGCGCTTTGACAAAATCATCCAACTTCATTTGAGAAGAACTGGAAACTGTCTTTTGCAAAATCGCTCTGCCTCGAAGATCAAAAAGTCCTACAGATACTTTTTCATTGCCTGAAATAGTGAGATTGAGGATATCGCCTCGAAGATTCGCTAATGCGTTTCCCGAAAGCGCTTTCACCGAATGTTCTGCAATCCCGATGGTTGCCCCCGAAGAAGAGGTTCCCATGTTCCAATCTGAAGGCACCCGCGCTGCAATGCCGCGTCCTGCAGTGCTCATATAAACAACCCCATAGGTATTCATATCCCCCATGACGAATTCGCCATTGGCAAGACCACCATACTCATGACCATCATCATTGACTCGCGTCCATGTGGCTCCCTCGTCATCAGAACCGAATACACCGGTGACATCGCCAATTTTCGCAAAGATATAGACTGCGGGATAATCCCCTGTTGTTTTAGCTTTTCCAAAGCCCACCGCCTCACAGAAACCAACGCCAGCCACCTTGTTCCAAGTAGCGCCTCCATCTGTGGAACGCATCAATGCCCCACTCAGAGAACCATCCGTAGCTGTCACCGCCAAAGGAATCCAAAGATCCCCTTCCCTCCCAGGTGCGGTACGGAATTTCCGAAAATTACTGATACCGGGAGTGCCTGCTAGAGAAAAAGTCAGACCTTTATCTGTACTCTTGTACATTTTGCCGTCCGCATACATATATGCGTAAAACACATTTGCATTTTCGGGATCCCCCACCACAAAGGCCCCGTTAATGCCTGAAACCGTTGACCACGATGAATTTGCATAACGTTGCACCACCGTCGTCCCTGTTGCCGGAGTCCAGAGAATCACCGCCCCATCCGTAGAAATACCCACCGTACCTTGCTTATAGGAGGTATCAATCACATTATCGCCAACGACACTCCAAGTGGTTCCCGAATCCTTAGAAATTTGAATGGGATCTATTTTTATGTTATTATACTTCCCCTTGTAAAGACGGAGATCGGCAACTTTCACCAAAGTTCCCGCTTTAGGGGCATACGCGAGTCCGCGCGTGGTACCGATAGATGTCAAAGTTCCACTGACATTCGTCTCATGACGTTTGGATGGATATTTGGCTATACTATCATGACGAAAACCGTCATAATCCCCTATCACGGAGATCAACGGACCCCCAGGAATGCTCACGACTTCGAAAGGAACCGTTTCTTCAATCCCATGAGAGGCCACTTTCCACACCTGATGCTGATTCACACTGCGGCTACTGTAATAATAATCTGTTATTGAATCATAGGTTCCTGCGGCAATCACCTCATAATCGGAAACATTATCCGAGCGGAAAACTCCGTTTCCAGACGTCACCCATACCCGTTCCGTATTGAATGGATCAATAACCACGCTGCCCGACCAATGAATGGAACTTTTATGCATCCAGCCGATACCGTTTGCGCTCATTTCTTCATAGGTGGGATAGTAACCGCCATCCATCCAGTAATAGCGAAAGGAAGCGTCCCAAGTCTTGCCACCGTCGGTAGTGCGGTATATGTTTGTGCCCCATTCATCTTTCCAGGAGGTGGAAACGTTACCTGTGGCCGTATACCAGAATTGCGGTCCCCGGTAACCTTCCGTGGTCACGATCATTTCCTGGTTATTGCCGGGGTTGATGGCAATACCGCCATAAGAAGCAAAAGCATAATAGAGTGGGTTTTTAGGAGTTTCTGCATTCAATGAATCCCAGCAAGCGAGCCGTTTTTTGCATTCGTTCGGGTCATCAATAAAATTTTCTGGAGAAACATCAGTCCAAGTTCCTGTGGACAGACTGTATTGCAACACCGCTCCCCGGCCAAAACCATCATAAATCATTCCCCAGCCTTCATCCCACGCCATGGTGTGCGGACCCGCACCATCTCCAAAAGTGACCGTAAGTATATTTCCATCACTGGAAATCACAGCGCGTTGCGGCATCAGGTGGATGCGTGCTCTGCTAGTCGTAGTGAGCGTGACAGAATCTGAGGGAATTTGCACAGTACGCAGAGAATCAGGAATAGGAAGGGCCTTCCAAGTCGCCCCCGCATCCTTTGACGTGAACACATTTTCAATCGTTCCATTGGACTTTGTTCCTTCACGAAGAAAGCCCGCGTAAAGCACTGTGGAAGAAGCAGGCGCAAAGGTCACAAAAGAGAAACCGGCACCATTCCATGTGGTATCGGAGCCCGCGGCCGTTGTCCAGCTTGTCACACGACTCCATGTAGAACCATTGTTGGTGGATTTCCAGAGACCCTTTCCCCGAGAGCCGTAAAACATAATGTTGGCGTTATTGGGATCAATGGCGAGAGCTTCCCCATTGCCACGTCCCATGCCGTTTCCATGAGATTTGAAATTCTGAATAGCACTGCCCTTAACTCCAGTAGAATCCCATGTGTAAATGACAGTCCAAGAACTGCCTTTATCTGTGGAACGCAAAAAGGCCGTGCGCCCATCGTTCCAATAGCTCGTTCCGGCCACCATATAAACTTTCCCAGAAACAGAAGGATCCACAGCGATGGCTTCAACACCCAAAAGACCCAGTTCCGTTACGTCGACCCAATCCATCATGGGAACCCATTTTGAAGTGGATTCGTCCCAGCGGTATGCGCCACCGACATCGGTGCGCGTATAAAACAAGTTTTTATCTACAGGAGAGGCAATCACAGCGGATACAAAACCACCGCCACCAATACTCACATTGCTCCACACGAAATCATCCGCAGCCATGGTGCTAGACACAAAAATGGCTACAACGGAGAACGATTTGAGAATATTTTTGACCATAACACACCCTTTTTCGTAAAAAAAATCCAAAAGTCACATCAAAAAAAATGTAAAACTGAAACCCGGGAACATAAAAACCGTTTTTTTTCACGAGAAAGAAAACGGCGAAGCAACAGCATACGCAATCTATACTTTTTTGAATAGATCTTATCGAAAGCATTTCTTTTGAAAAACTTGCTGTTGAAAAGATCTCAATGTAAGGTTCTTTAAAAACGGAGACCCATATTTATTGAAGTAAAATGAATGCAAGGCGAGAAAAAACAGGTAAACAGACCTATGCTTTACCGAGGTTATTGTCGTTTACGATAAATAAGGGTTGAATTTTTTAAACAAAAAAAGTCCTCGAATAAACTCGAGAACCTTTTTCAAAAAAGAAAAGTAAAAAGTTACTTCAGAAACTGCATATAGGGTAACTTTGCCGCAATAGAATCCACCTTCACCGCATTTGCCATTAAAGCCGCGCGAGCGTGCCAGGAACCATCGAGAAATTGACCGCGCGGACTGTCAGCAAGGGTAAGTTCAATGGATTCTCCACCCATTTTGAGAGTCTTCGCGCTGGTACTTGTCGAAAGTTCCCCACTCGGGTTGGCTTCAATCCAAGCAAGGATCTTATCGGCCACAGCATGACTCACTTTGTAGCAAGGAATGCCTAAAGCAACACAGTTGCCGAAGAAAATTTCAGAATAACTCTCAGCGATGATCGCGCGGATGCCCCAGCGTTTTAAAGCTTGCGGAGCATGTTCGCGGCTCGACCCACAACCAAAATTCTGGTTGGACACCAAAATAGTTCCTTTCCTGTAAACGGGATTTTGGAACGGGTGCACTTTTCCCTGAAGTTCCAAGCCTTTAATATCATCAGCAAAGGCATTTTCACCGAGGCCTTCAAATGTCACGCACTTCAAAAAACGAGCGGGAATGATACGGTCAGTATCAATATCATTACCACGGACAGGAACACCGGAACCTTTAACAACATCCACTATTGGCATATTCATAGCTTACTCCTTGACGTACTTGCGGACATCGGTGACTTTTCCTTCAATGGCTGCGGCAACCACCATGGCGGGGCTCATCAAAATGGTCCGACCCGTAGGGCTTCCCTGACGACCCTTGAAGTTACGGTTGCTGGAGCTTGCGCTCACTTCGCGGCCTTTTAACTTGTCCGGATTCATGGCGAGGCAAAGAGAACAACCCGCCTCACGCCATTCAGCTCCCGCTTCTTTGAAAATTTTGTCCAGACCCAGCGCTTCCGCTTCAATCTTGATTTTCATGGAACCTGGGACAACCCACATTTTTACGGAGTCGGCAACCTTGTGGCCTTTAATGATTTTTGCGGCTTCCTGAAGATCCGATAAACGACCATTGGTACAACTGCCGACAAACGCAATGTCAATCGGAGTGCCGAGCATTTTGCCGCCTTCTTGCCAACCCATGTATTCGTAGGCTTCCGCGATGACTTTCTGTTCGGAGCCTTCGAACTTCGAAATCTTAGGCATATTTTCGTTGATCTGCAACGCTTGAGCAGGGGTTATGCCCCAAGTCACCATCGGTTCGAGATGATCGCAATCAATGATGATTTCGTCATCGAATTTCGCATCTGGATCACTCGCCACAGACTTCCAGTAGGCGACAGCTTCATTCCAGCGGTCCGCTTTGGGAGCGAAGGGTTTGCCTTTCAGGAAATCAAAGGTTTTCTGATCTGGATTGCAATAGCCCACCCGAGCACCGCCTTCAATGGCCATATTGCAAAGGGTCATGCGGCCTTCCATATCCATAGCGTCAACTACGGGGCCTGCAAATTCATAAGCATAGCCCACACCGCCGTTTACACCGAGTTTTGCGATGTAAGCGAGCGAGACATCCTTGGAATAAACCCCTGGTTTGAGCTTACCGGTGAACAAAATGCGACGCGTTTTTAAAGGGCTCATAGCGAGAGTCTGTGTCGCCAGTACATCGGCCACTTGACTTGTACCAATACCAAAAGCAATGGCACCAAACGCGCCGTGAGTCGCCGTGTGAGAATCACCACAAGCGATTGTCATGCCCGGCTGGGTCACGCCTTCTTCCGGGCCTACAATATGAATAACGCCCTGTTCTCCAGTATCCGGACCAAAAAAGCGGACACCGAAATCGCGGGTATTCTTTTCGATGTGTAAAAACATCTCTTCGGAAATAGCATCCTTGAGGGGACGCGAACGATCTGGGAGAGTCGTTGGAATAATATGGTCTACTGTGGCAAAGGTGCGCTCGGGGAATTTGACTTTGATGCCTTCTTCACGAAGCATGGCAAAAGCCTGTGGACTCGTGACTTCGTGACAGAGGTGAAGGCCAATGAACAATTGCGATTGACCACTCGCGAGTTTAGCCACTGTATGACTTTCAAATACTTTCTGATATAAATTTTTGCCCATAGAAGTACCCTGATTAAGAACCGCGCACAATATAGAAAGAATCTTCAAAAGAGCTCTAAAAAATTGGTTGTCGACCGCAAAAAATAGCGTTCTGGAGATAAAAAAAGATCCCCCAAAAGGGGACCTTTTTCATCAAAAAATTGACCGATCAGGTATGAGCGTCTACCCATTCTGCATTTTTCTTAACCGCTTCAACAGACTTGTCAAAGGCAGCCTTTTCAACATCATTCATCTTGATTTCAATGATTTTTTCAACACCATTAGCACCGATCACCACCGGCACGCCACAGTAGAAACCCTTGACTCCATACTGACCGTTGAGCTTCGCCGCGCAAGTAATAACGCTCTTTTTGTCAAGAAGATAAGCTTCTGCCATCTTGATTGCAGAAAGTCCTGGGCTGTAGAACGCGGAACCGTTTTTGAGGAGATCCACAATTTCGCCACCAGCGTTTGCAGTGCGAGCAGCAATCTTATCAAATGTGGCCTTGTCCATCAATTCTGGAAGCGGAATACCTGCAACAGAAACATGATCATAGAGGCTCACCATGGTATCCCCATGACCGCCCATGACAATAGCACTCACATCCGCCGCAGAGACACCGAGTTCCATAGCGACAAAGCAGGCGAGACGGGAAGAATCAAGAACACCGGCCATACCGATGACATGGCTCGCAGGAAGACCGGAAACCTTCTGCATGTTGTACACCATCGCATCCAGCGGGTTGGTGATCACAATAACAAACGCTTTCGGAGCAGTTTTTTTGATAGCTTCGCCCACAGTCTTGATGATACCGCAGTTAATGCCCAGAAGATCATCACGGCTCATGCCCGGCTTACGAGGAACGCCAGCAGTCACAATTACAACGTCAGAACCCGCGAGATCCGCATAGTCGTTAGAACCCGAAAGTTCTGTCGCGGAGTTAATGACAGAACGGCCTTCCATAATGTCCAGAGCCTTACCCTGAGGAACCCCTGGAACCACATCCACGAGCACCACATCTCCCAACTGCTTTTGAGCGAGTGCGAGAGCCATTGTGCCGCCAATTTGACCTGCGCCCACGAGCGCAATTTTCTTTCTAGCCATACGAACCATCCTTTGAGGAGCTAATATTTTATTAAATCAGTGACAAATAGATAGCAATTTTCAGGCGAAAAAACACTGTTTTTGGGCAATTTACTGCTTTTAAGCTGCCCTGCTCCGGTCACTGGAATTCAGGAGCAACGGTACAGACAAAACTGACACCATGAAGTCCATGGAAACCTAACTGTAAACGAAATAAATACATATCCGGGCGCCTGACTCGTACCCCAAATCCCCAGGAATTGAGCAAATTTTCCATAGCAAATGAGTGCCAAGTACGTCCATAGAAAGCATACTCGTTAAAGACCACTCCATCGACAAGACGATCTATAGGCCAACGATACTCTGCAGAAAGTCCTAAAGTCGCAAAATCGGCGTAGGAAGAAAGGTATCCACGCAAGGGGTAACGTGCATTAATCGTTGAAAAAGCAGTGAATGGAGCCCCGCCCTCTTCCTGTTCCCACATTTGACGAGCTCGAAGCTGAACGGCAATAACCCGGCGATTAAAAAGGGTAGATTTTACGTTTTCAGGGCGCCAAAGACGAAGCGCTTCATCCCAAGAAAAATCGGTATAAAATTTTCGACTTTTGCGACCTTCCGCGCTGGATAATCCATAATTTGTTGCAGTCGTACCCATGAAAAAATAATGCTGAGCCACAAAATCAATGACCTGAAAATCATGATTATACCTGTTGGAAACGCCATCGTAAGTATTATTCCCTTTGTAATTCCCCACCCAACTATAAGTCCAAGCCAAAACGATTCGCGACCCCGTCGTCGGCATGAAAGGGGCATTCAAGTCATCATAACTCACAGAAACTCTCAGCGGAATAGAGAAGTAATCTTGGTAAAGACCTCTATCATACCGATTGAACTCATAGTCGCCCTCGTAAGTGATTAAATCTGCCACCGAGTCCTCGACATCTGGAACGTCCCCCTGAAACATAGAGAATTTTGCGTTAAGCTCAAAATCCATATTTTTAACAAAAGGCATCGGACGACCAATTCTCGTTTCTAGAGAATAAGAAGAATCGGCGTAGGTAAAACTTTCCTTGCCTCCTGGAAGAATGGCTACCGCATTTCGGTCTGCAGAATAGCGCCAAATTGCACCCCATAAAAATTCAGAGTTAAAAACATTGCGTTTCGTATAACGAGTAGTTAAGGACCAATCTCCATTCGCATAGTAATCTGAACCAAAGACAAAGTAATCCGATGACAAAAGCAGGTTACGGTGACGGTACATAAACCCGAGGAGTGTTGATGCCCCCGGTCTCAAATTCATGGTCGGATAAATAAAAATGTTCTTTTCTTTACCAAAAGAGAACATGTTCACTCCGGTTTCTATCACATTATTTTTAACGGCATAATGGAGAGGGGCTGAGAACGGAAAAACAGCGGCATTAAAAATCGGTTGCACAATATGAGCAAATGGCCAAGTCAACGTTTCAAACCAAGGAGACTTTATCGTTTCTGAGTCTGATTCCGCTCTATTCTCTTCTAGTGAATCTGATATTAATGTGTCCTGCTCTACTTGCGTTTGAGAAGTAGCCAAACCTTTAGACTTTCCCTCTGCAAAAAGCATAGAGAAGCCACATAACAGGAGTATCCAAATAAATCGAATCATCAGTGCCCTTTAAATTAGATAAATTAGGGAACATGTTTTCTCTCCTTTCCAGAATCTTAAGACGAGCGCACAGGCACCCTTGGGCAATTCTGTTCTTTTCACTAGGAGTCACTCTCCTCTGCATTTATCCGATAAGTAAGCTCCGCTGGGAGCTGAGCATTCTGGATACGCTTCCTGGCAATTATCCAACGAAAATTGCAAATGATGCCGTTGAAAAAAAATTTGGAGGATTCGGCACTCTCACGGTTGTCATTAACTCACCAGACAGTGCAAAAAATGATCGCGTTGTCAAAAGTCTTTCCAAAAAATTGGAAAACGATTCTTTGATCAATTTTATTGAGTTTGAAACCGAGACTGAATTTTACAAACAAAACAAACTACTTTACATTCAAACCGCCGATCTTGCTCTCATTCGGGAACGCGTGCGCCAATTACTGGACCGCTACAAACTCGAAAGCAATCCACTGCTGGTAAATCTTTTAGAAGATGACGCAACGGCAGATTCTGTCACTCGCTCTTTGCAGGATTCGCTTTCTTTTGAAGATTTGGAAAATAAATATCTGAAAAGATTTCGCAATTTTTATTCCAATACCAAGGGTACCATTCGCATTGTAGATATCTATCCCTCCAAAAATATTTCAGACTTAAATGCCTCAAGAAAACTCACCGGTCACGTTTCTCATGCAATTCAAAGCATTCCAGAAATTTCATCGGTTAATATCCAATACACTGGTAAAGTATACCATGCGGTCTCTGCGGGTAGAACTCTACTCCCCGAAGCTAAAAAAGCGGGTAAAATTTCTGCGGTATTCTTTATTCTTGTGCTTTTGCTCCGTTTTTTCAAACAGCCTCAAATTATTTTTCTCGCCGCAGCTCCCATTACTATGTCTGTCATTTGGACCATGGGAGTCGCAGAACTCCTTTACGGTCGAATCAATCTTTTCACGTTGATGTTAGCACTTATTCTCCCAGGTCTCGCCTGCCAGCAAACGACACACATTATGAGTCGTTACGCAGACGAACGCAAAAAAGGTCTGAGTCCCACATTGAGTCTTGAGAGTGCCATGTTAGGTATTGGACCTTCCATTACCGTTTCTGCTTTTATTTGTGCCGCCACGTTCTTTAGTTTGATCTCAGTCCCATTAGCAGGGATGCATGAATTGGGAATCCTTGGCGCCGTGGGCTCCCTTTTGAACTGGGGACTTTGTTGCCTGGTACTCCCTGCGCTTTTGCTTGTGACACAAAAAAGAAAACCTTTTATTCTTTTTGAAAAACGCGTTGTCAAATTCACTGATTTTAAAGCACGCCCCTACCAAGGCTATAAGCGTCTGTGGATACCTCTCATTTTAATTACAGTAATTCTTGCCCTTCGCGGTATTTTCCCTGTATTTGATTACAACTTTGCCCATACAGAATTGCAATCGTCCTCTTTTAAAGCCGATTCCCTTCTCAAGGAAACAGACTACCCTCACTATGACCCCGTGGTGGTTCTCCTACCCGATGCTAAAAGTTCCGTGACATTTTACAATACAATCAACCAAAGCATTAAAAACAATCCAGAGACGCTCATCCGTTCCGTGACCACTTATGCCAATTTATTGCCATCCCATCAAAAAGAGAAAATGGAGATGGTCAAAGAAATTCGTGCCGAACTAAACCCAGAGTTTGTACAACATCTGAATTCCAAAGATTCTGCGAATATTGAAAAAATTATCAGTTCTTGGAACATTTCCCCCATTAGCGAAGAAGATCTCCCTTCAAGTTTTCGTCATAAATTTGAGGGCCGCGATGGCACCATTGGTGAATTTGCATTTATTTTTCCGTCCATTGACATTAATGATGGACTCGCTTGCCGTCGTTTTGCAAAAGAAATCCGTAACATTGATTTTCCTAATGGAAAAAAATATCTGATTACGGGAACTGCCATTATTCGTGCAGACTTGCTGGATCTAACGCTCCCCCATTTACACAAACCACTGATTGCCGGAGGGGCACTTCTTCTTATTTTAACACTCCTTTTTTACAATCGTCTTTCTTCCGCTATTTTCACACTGGCTTCCCCCTGCCTCGCCATGGTTTGGTTGCTTTCATTGACAAGACTTTTGGGAATTGAAATTTCTGCATACAGTGCGCTTGCCTTCCCGCTTTTGATTGGTATGAGTGTCGATGGATCCATTCAATTGTGGAACGCCTATTATGAAAAATCCACTGGTAGCTTGCATTACATCATGCATACGACAGGTGTCACCGTGGGAATCGCCCAGGGGGCGACACTTATTGGGATTTATAGTCTACTAGCATCTTCTCATCCGGGTATCAAGAGTATTGGCGAAATTTCCATTTTAGGTCTTCTTTGCATTACCGTTTCGCACCTCCTCGTGTTCCCGCTCATTGCGGGCTATTTAGACAGCCGTCGTTTCCGCGTTAGAAAAAAGGATTGATTAGCAACGTATGAAATCTTTGTCTTCTCGTACTGAAAAAATTGCACCCTCATTGACGGTGGCAATTGATACTTTAGCCAAAACGCTTATCGCAAATGGCAAGGACATTGTGAGTCTCGGTGCTGGAGAACCGGACTTCCCCACACCCGAACACATTCGTCATTACGCACAACAAGCAATGGATCGAGGGAAAACGCGTTACACCGCACCGGTAGGCATTTTAGAAGTCCGCGAAGCGGTTTGTCGCAAATTAAAACGTGAAAACGGTCTTGATTACAAGCCCAACCAAATCGTTATGACGAGCGGTGCCAAACATGCCGTTTACAATTGTTTTTTGGCTCTCCTCAACGAAGGCGACGAAGTCATTATTCCGGCACCCTATTGGGTGACTTACCCCGAATTAGTGAAACTTGTGAGCGGGATTCCTATTTTTGTGGAAAGCACAGCAGAAAATAAATTCAAAATTTCGGCTCAAGATTTGGAAAAAGCCATTACGCCAAAAACCAAATGTGTGGTACTCAATAATCCTTGTAACCCTACGGGAACCGTCTATTCCAAAGGCGAATTAGAAGCTCTTGCAAAAGTCATTCGGAAGCATGATTTATTTTGTATTTCAGATGAGATCTATGAGCATTTTGTATACGAAGATACCTTTACCTCAGTGGCCGCCATTGAAGGCATGTACGAGCGGACTCTGATTGTTAACGGGCTTTCAAAATCTCATTGCATGACAGGGTGGCGCATTGGTTATGTCGCAGCCCCTGAGCCCATCGCTCTCCTGATTGGAAAAGTCCAAAGTCAGACCACTCACCATCCATCGAATATCGCCCAATACGGTGCATTAGCAGCCCTGGATGGGCCTTTTGAAAGCGTCCTTCAAATGAAAAAGGCATTCCAAGAGCGCCGTAATTACATGTACAATCGTCTGCAAAAAATTCCAGGTGTTACCGTGCGTTTGCCCGAGGGAGCGTTTTATTTATTCCCCACCGTGAGCACATTATTTGGGAAACATACCCCGGAGGGAGTTCTCATTGATTCCTCCTCCAGCTTCTGCAAATATCTTCTCGAATTTCATGGCCTTGCCATTGTACCTGGTATTGCTTTTGGAAACGACAAAAGCGTCCGGTTCTCTTATGCAGCAAACATGGACACACTCCAAAAAGCTTGTGATCGTTTTGAAGCGGGCGTAAAAGCACTCCTCTAGTGATGCATTTTAAAATTGTAAAAATTTATGGCTAGTCCGTTTCGCATTGTAAAACCAGACCCAAAGAAGCCCTTTATCATTGGGCGCAGCAAGAATTGTGATTTAATTTTATTGGATAGAGCGGTATCGAGATGCCACGCAAAAATTGAAAAATCCGGTGATGATTGGATTATCGAAAATCTAAGCCAAACGACTGGAACTTATTGCAATCACGAGGCGATTGAAAAGAAAAAAGTGAAAGATGGCGACATTTTCCTTTTAGGGGTTCAACAGATCCGGACCGTGCTTAAAAACGGAGAACTTTCCCTTTTACATATTTGCGCTATTGAAGACATTGTCCCCATTCCCCTTTCCGAAACGGAACCTTTGATTCTGGGCCGCCGCGTTGAAGGGGAACACGCCATTGTGATTGAACACCCTGCAGCACCTGCAAAATTAGCGACAGCCATACTCCGCAAAGGGCGCTTAGAAATTTCCTTTTTTCATTGGAAAAAAGTTGTTCTTTCCGATAGCGAAAGTATCAAATTACCGTGGTGTCTTTTAGAGTTTCGAAACGATTGTTTGTACTTACATCAAAAAGATATTGGCTTTGAGGTGTGCGTACAAGATGCAAACGTGGTTGTCAAAAACAAAGAACTTTTAAAAAGCATTCATTTCGCACTCCCCGCAGGTGAAATTTTAGCGGTGATAGGCCGCTCTGGCCAAGGCAAAAGTACACTACTTAGACTCTTTACCGGCAAGCACAAACTGAATTCGGGTTCTGTCACTTTTGATAACATCAATTATGATGAAAAACGACTCCGGGAACAAATCGCTTTTTTGACTCAAGATCCTTTACTGCGTGATGCGCTCACCGTAAGCGAAACCATTCGGCATACAGCGCGAATTACACTCCCTAAAGATTACAGCGAAAAAGAAGTCGAAGAGCGCCTCCAAAAATTTACAGAACTTTTTGGGTTGAGCGGTTTGGAAAATCATTCGATTGCAACGCTCAGTGGGGGCGAAAAACGCCGCGTGGCACTCACCGCGCAACTCATGGGAGCTCCTGGATTAA
>MNYL01000120.1 GCA_001873075.1 Fibrobacteres bacterium CG2_30_45_31
AAAAAAGGCCGATTCAGGAATAGAATGGGAAGGGTGAGAAGAAGTTGTGTGAAAGCAGAAGAAAATCCATGCTGTGCTGTGTCAAAAATCGCAGGCAGGGGGAAGCCGATCATAGAGCCCATGGCGATGTACAAAAGCGGAATGAGAAAAATCAAAGATCCCAGGAATCGGATTTTCAGAAGCTGGGCCTCTGTGGTGGCGATATCGGTGACGGGCGATGCCGCCGAAGTCTTGCTTGTCGCCGTGCCGCGGACTTTGGCCCCATAACCTGCCTTTTGAACGGAATTTTCAATGGCCGGAATTTGTATCAGATTTTCGTCGTACTTTACGGTCATGCTGTTGGTGAGTAACTGCACATCCACGGATTGTATGCCCGGGAGTTTCTGGACACTTTTTTCCACATGCACCACGCAGGCGGCGCAGCTCATCCCCGAGACATCAAAGCGATCTGTTTTCATGAGAATAATTATACAAAGCCTAGACACGATAGAATAGGAACCTAGAGAAAAAACAGCGATGACCGAGGATATTGATGTTGCTTTTTGGGATGGAATTGAATGTGGGGGTGTTTTGCAACGGCGCACATAAATTTCTAAAACGAAAAACGGTCTGCATCGTCTGCAAGCCGTTTTTAATACAAAGTAATTGAATGGCTATTTCCGAACGGAGATCGCTTTCACAATGGCCCCTTGCTTTACCATATACACGCCCGGCTCCCCGAATTTAGTAAAGATGATGTCGCTGATAGAGGCTCCGTTCTGCACTTCAATCTTGCCTATAAAATTGCCTAGCATATTGAATACTTGGAAAGAACCCGATGTGGGGACAGGCGCGCTTGCGCTTGCGAGGGCTGTCGTAGAGCTGGAGGACTGTGTGTCAGAGGAACTGGACGACGTACCACCAATGTAAACTTTGGCATAGGGGAAATCGAACTTGCCGGAGGCGCCACCAGTAGTAGTTCCGGCTTCGCCGAGAACTTTTGCTTCGTACATATTGCCGAGGGTCATCCCCAGCTCTGCCCATTTTTTGAAATGAGCCGTGATGTCGATGGTTCCACAATTGCGGGCTTCTTTGCGGATGCTGAAAAATTGGGTAAATGTTGTTTTGTCGCCTTCGATTGAAGCGGCGTCGGTGCGGACATTCGTATACACATCATATTGTGCGCCATCAATGGTGAACGTTCCCTTCTTGGAACCATTGGAAGCTACCCAGTCTCCCGGCCTATATTGACTGCCCCAGCTGTCAACGATATAATATTCGATGAGCGGGCTTTTTGACCAACCATAAATGCCTATGTAGGAATAACCGACGTTGGACGTTTCAGAAATAGCAACCTTAAAATCGGCATATATCTGGCCGAGCTGCGAATAAGTCTTGTCGCTATTGAATGAGAGGCCAGAACGGCACAGGTAGTCGGGAGCATTGCTGAAAGCGCAGGAAAGAGAACCGTCGCTATAGAAAGTCGCCGAGTTGTTTCCGCCATCGGACCAGATTTCATAACCCACGTCACCAATCGTTCCTGTCGCATTGGCGGTTTTTGTGACACTCGTCCCCGAATGGGATGCCGTATTGCAGAAATCCTGTGCGAAAACGCTGGTGGAACATAAGCCAAAAGCGAAAACAAGCCCTACGTTGGCGATTCTTTTGAACTTTTGATACATATTAGACCCCATTTATGGATTAATATACCTTAAACAACGCGAATGTATATTCGAAGAGCCTTATTTTGAGAAATGTAAACTTTTATGTGTTATCGTGCTTAACAACATCCCGTTTTCCCTCAAGAAATGGCGGGTAAATTCAATTTCAAATGGGTGGATTTCCAGTTCGCTGGAATATCCCCGATTTTTCTACTAGTTTATCTGATTCAGGTGAATATCATATCTGGTATCGAGATCGTTATTCAAAGATGCCCAATACGGCTAGTATGACGTTTGCGTCACCCGCTACGGCTCAGTAATACCTCAAGCCAGCTTGGGTGTACAACACTCGCCTTGCTTAGTTGTGGCCACTTTTGTGCTTACGCACTTGTTGGTGCAACTCGGCAATGGGTATGCAAGCATGCCCATTGCACTCGTTTTGGTCAACAATCACTCCTGCTCCCACAGGGATTATTCTCACTAAGGAGTAAACCCCTAAGTGTTCATGTTTCTTGCTCGGTTCTTGACAATTGGACGACTTACAGCTACATCTCAGCAATACTGGCAAGTAAGCTTGCCCGTGCTGCACTTGATTTGCGTGTTATTCACTTCACCAAAGCAATTTATAGAGGCTCCCTATATTGAAAGTCGTTGTGCTAAGTACGGATGCATTCATACTTGGACGGCGGCGATGAACATGAGTGACTTTTACCAAAACGTAGGTGTGAGAGCTGTTATTGTATTGTCCTACTATTTTATCAGGGGTTTACAAACGCTTATTAAAAGTGCTATTTTACGAGTTGTGTTTTGTAGGGTTGAGATCGATTTAAGGTAAGGAGCAAAAAAGAAATGAAACGGAAACAACGGATAACTTTATTTGGTATCGTGGCGGTAGCATTAATTTTGGTGGCCTGCGATGGTGATAGCGGAAACAATAGTTCTGTGTCTGAAGAGGATAGCTCATCGTCTGTAGTTTCGAGTTCGAGTGTGACGTTGCAGTCAAGTTCCTCGGCTCCGCTCTCTTCTTCGGTTGTGAAGTCCTCGAGCTCATCGCCTGTGGTTTTGAGTTCAAGTGCGACATTGCAGTCAAGTTCCTCGGTTCTGCTTTCGTCTTCGGTTGTGAAGTCCTCGAGTTCATCGCTTGTGGTTTCTAGTTCGAGTGTGACGTTGCCATCGAGCTCATCTTCCATTCAATACGGTTCCCTTACCTATAATGGGCAGACCTACAAAACGGTGGTAATCGGCACGCAGACTTGGATGGCGGAGAACCTTAACTACGCGGTGGACAGTAGCTGGTGCTACAATAACAAGGCGGATAGTTGTACGAAATATGGTCGTCTTTACCAGTGGGCAAGCGCGATGGACCTTGATCCTGCATACGACAGCACTGCTTGGGGGAACAATGATGTGAATCATCAGGGCATTTGTCCTGAGGACTGGCATTTGCCTAATAGCGATGACTGGCAGACACTTTATGACTACGTGGACGCCAATAATGGTGATGACGAGGGCGTTGGTACGAGCCTCAAGTCAACGGGTGAATGGATTAAAACTGCGCCAGGTACGGACCGTTTCGGCTTTTTTGCACTTCCATCAGGGTACCTCGACATCATCACCGGCGATTTCAGCCGCGTCAGCGACTATGCGTACTTCTGGAGCGCTACGGAGGATAATCGTAAATACGCCCACAATTGGAGCTTGAGCTACATCAACGAAGACCTCTTGACCTACAGTTACAACGATAAGAACTATGGGTACAGTGTGCGTTGTCTCAAGAATGCGAAGTAACCAGACGCACGAAGTGAGTTTGGGCACAGCTTCTCCGCAACGGGAGATGTGTTGAGTGGATTGGGGCTTAGGGTGAAAATCCCCTTGCATACTCAATTTATTGTTTGTAGATGAAACGAAGAATCTCTGTTTTTCCTCCGCTT
>MNYL01000065.1 GCA_001873075.1 Fibrobacteres bacterium CG2_30_45_31
TCCCAGAAATTCAAGCAGAAGCGAAGCAGGTTCTTTTGAACTACTCCTGGCCTGGAAATATTCGCGAATTGGAAAATATCATTCACCGAGCGGTTTCCTTTATGGATAATGGAGTGATCACCCTAAAGGATCTTTTCATTGATGAGCCTCCCATAGACATCGGGAAAGCGAGCCCCTCTACACGCTCTTGGGCGACCATGAATTATGATCAATTCAAAGAATTTCAGAGGGAGCAAGAACGGGGTTTTATCACCCAAAAAATAGGCGAGAATGGGGGTTCTATTACTCGCACGGCGGAACGCTTCGGAATGCTCCGCACCGCGCTCCATAATCGTGCGGCACGTATTGGGCTTGACTTGCACGCGCTTCGAAAAAACCGAGACTAACGCATAACAGACGCTACTCCCGTTTAATAGCGTTTAATAGCGTTCAATAACATAGCCCTTATTTTCAAGAATTTTAAGTATGTTGTCATCTTCTTTGATAAGATGTGCAGCCCCCACCACGACAAACGCTTTGGTTCCTTGCATTAATAGCGAATCGATCCCCCGCGCCATCACCTTATTGCGATCATTATAAAGTCGTTTTTCATAGGGCTTTTCTCCCGCTGTTTCTGAATCAAGAAGTCCCTGAAGTTGAGAAATATTACCACATTTCCAAGCCTCTGCAAAGTCAGAAACCATAGAATCCACAACCGCCACTTCATCCAAAGTTTTCTCTAAATAGATAACGCCAAGGCTGTCGGAGACTCCTGAAAATACTTGTATTTGTTCTGCGGGAGTCTCCAAACCGATAATCGCTTTGCCCGCTGTCGCTGCGCGGTCCAAAAGCACATAGTCTACTCCTAACTCCGGGAGAACCCCTGCTTTTTGTATGGCAATGGAACTTATTTGCATCGCCACCATCCAAGGCCTAAACGCAGCAAATGTCTCCACTGGTACGTTCCACTTTTTGGCAAGCGTTTCTAATCGAAGCCAAGTTGATTCTGAAACTACATTCTGGAGTGAAGAACCTTCGGGAAGAAAACCCTCTTTTACCACAAGCTTCGCCGTTTGCGTATTCACACTATCATCGGTAATATCCATTTCCACCACTAAAGCTTCCGCCGCATTAAAGGCACTATCTAAAACAGTAGGCAACGGGTAAAAAGAAAAATCGGCCATGTGTATACTTCCCAGCACCCATACAGACGACGACCCCTTAGAAACCTTCCATAAAAAATGTTTTTTCCCACAAGGATCATCCGATTTATCCTGTTTGGATCCTGCGCAAGCAATGAAACCCAAAACAATAAAAACAGAAAGAAATAGGTATAAAAGGCTATTCTTTTTCATTGATTCCAATCTCCGCCCAAGTTAAGAATCCATTATTCACGACGGTGTTCACAGGCCCAATACACGCATTGCCACTACCATCCAACGCCAAAATACGGTGAGCAAATCGCAGAGCATAATCAATATTATGTGTACTGAGAAAGACCGCAATATTCTGTTCTCTGGCCACTCGAAGCAGTAGCCGAAATAAGGCAAGCGTATGTGGCACATCCAAAAAGGCTGTGGACTCATCCAATAAAAGAACACGCGCATGCCCAGCAAGTGCTCGCGCCAAAAATACACGAGAACGCTCCCCATCACTTAACGCGCACAATTCGCGGGAAGCAAACGATTCCACATCGGCATCGCGCAAAGCCATAGCAACGGCAGCATAATCCTCTTTCGTACGATGATCAAAAAAACTGGTAAAAGGAATACGCCCCAAGGCCACAAATTCTTCTACCGTCATCCCACTCGGAATTGATTCCGCCGTAAACACTAATGCCAAAAGTTTGGATCTTTCCCTTGCACTATAATCCTCCAAGGTTTTTTCGCACAAAGTAACCTTTCCAGACATTGGGGAGATCAGCCCTGCCAAAGTTCGAAAGAGCGTACTTTTGCCAGCTCCATTGGGGCCCACTAGGCACACAAGTTCACCTGCAAAAAGCGAAAAACCAAGAGGAGCAAAGAGTGGCTGATTGAAGCCCACGCCCAAGGAATCTGCGGTAAGAAGCACCTCAGCCACGAACCCCTCCCGAACGGCGATGTCTGGATGCAAGAAGCACCCACAAAACGACAGGAACCCCTAAAAGACTCGTCACCGCATTCAATGGAATTTCTGTAATCCAACCCGCCATGAGTGCCAAAAGGGCGCCCAGTAATGCGCAAGCAGGAATAAGCACACGATGATTGGAGGAACGGAATATTCCATAGGCGAGATGCGGAACCGCCAGTCCTAAAAAGCTAATCGGACCACAATACACAGTTGCCCCTGTCGCCAGTAAAGAGGCTCCCGCAAGTACAATCAAACGATACGGACGCACGGCTATACCCAGAGACTCCGCAAAGGCATCCCCTAAACGCACCACATTCAAGTACCGTATTCCCGCCAAAATCAAGGCGAAACCCACAAAAAAAACACCGGCAAAACGAGGCGTTTCCGATAATGTTAAACGAGAGAATGAACCCATCCCCCAAGTCACAAAACCACGTAAGGATTCCGCATCACTGAAATACATGAGTAAAGAAACCATGGCATCAATTAAATAGCCAAGCATCAAGCCAACAATCAGAAGGGACACGGAGTGTTCCAAAAATTTGGAACAGAAAAGTACCAAGAAAATAACACCAAAAGCGCCCATCGCCGCAGCCGAGAGAATACCCAATGAGCCTCTGCCAAACCCCGCCAACAACACCAGTGCAACGCCCAAACTCGCCCCAGAGCTCACGCCTAAAACAAAAGGCCCCGCCAGCGGATTTCGAAATACACTTTGTAGCACCAAGCCGGAAAGTCCTAAAGAAGCCCCCGCAAAGAGGCCCGCAAAGACACGAGGCATGCGGAGTTCCCAAAGAATTTGAGTCGCTGACACATCAGAACCGGGAAAAAATAATGCGCTCCAGACTCTCTGAAAAGAAATATCGGTAGGACCCCAAAATAAGGTTCCCCCAGCAAAAAGAAGAACTAGAAAAAAAAGAACGACCAAACCCAAAACCGGGTGCCGCATAAAATCACTTCTTATTGGATTTTAAAACTGGCTGTACATTCTGACTCTTAAAGTCACGAGTGTAGTATTCAGGAGTCACATTCTCAAAACCTTGCAACGCATTCAACCAGTTGTCATTCATATCGCGAAACTCCAACTTGGTCAAGTGGTACATCAACCGATTGCCAGTAACCTTGAAGCGAATGAAATCCCAACGAACCACTTTACGATCCGAAAAAACTTCACGACTCACCATCACCGAATCATTATCAAAACGATAGCGAGCAAAGAAAGTGTATTCCCCCGTCATCTGATAGCGGCCAGAATCCGAATATGTACGCGTAACACCATAGAGGGTATCGTTCATGCCGAAACGCAATTCTGCATCACGGAATGCATGACCATGGGCGACAATCGGAGTCCGCCATACGCCAACCACCGACTCTTTCATTTTTTTCTGGAAAAGGGAATCCACTTTCCAATGGTCAAAGTTACTCTTGTCATAGTTTGCACGCTTAATGTACTTGCCTGACTGCAAAGCGGCACGCACACTATCCGCTTTCGCTTTTGCCGCTTGAGCTTTAGCGGCGCTATCTACAGGACTTTGCCCCTGAGACGCGATTGTCGCTGAAATAGAATCCAACTTCGCCTGGATGGCCACTCCCAAATCCCCTGGACCTCGCGTCACCAAGGAGGGCAACGCGACAGCAGAGTCCGCATTAGATGTCAAAGAATCTGGAGAAACGTCCGCCGCAAAGGCGAACGCAACAAAACTCAAAATAAGAATAGAACAAATTCGATTCAAAGGAAAACCTCTTTACTGCACTAAATCTAGTTAAAGGAAATTACGATAGGTCGATCTCATTCACAAAAAAAACAGCTTTATTTGAGTGGAATCGCCTTTTGCCACCCCAAATGAAGATAAATTTGGAATATGATTGATTACTCCCAAGTTCCTAGCCCATGCTTTGTCCTCGAGGAATCGCGCCTCCGCAAAAATCTTCAATTGCTGAAACACATCCAAAACGAGACGGGAGTTAAGATTATCTGTGCTCTCAAGGGTTACAGCATGTGGAGTACATTCCCCATTGTAGCGGAATACCTTGCAGGCGCCACCGCTTCCAGTCTTAATGAAGCGTTGCTTGCCCGGCGTGAAATGAACAAAGAAGTGCACGTATTTGCACCTGCTTATACTAACGAAGATATCGACCCTATTTTGGATCTCGCCAATCACATTACTTTCAACAGCTTTAACCAATGGATTCGGTTCAAAGAAAAGACTCTTGCAAAACACGTGAGCCCAGGGATCCGAGTAAACCCCGAAAGTTCCTCTGTTGAAACGGATCTTTACAACCCCTGTGGTCAATACTCCCGCTTAGGAGTCACACTCAAAGAATTCAAGCCCGAGTTACTGGAAGGTATTGAAGGATTGCATTTTCACGCTCTTTGTGAACAAAACGTAGATGCCTTGGAAACAGTCCTTGAGGCGTTCGAGACCAAATTTGGAAAGTGGATACCGCAAATGAAATGGGTCAATTTTGGGGGAGGCCACCACATCACTCGCAAAGATTATCAAGTAGAACGCCTCATAGAAGTTCTTAAAAGCTTTTCTAGGCGCTACCCAGGAATCCAAATAATTATGGAACCTGGTGAAGCGATTGGTTGGCAAACGGGAGAATTAGTTGCCACCGTTGAAGACATTGTACACAACGATATTGATTCCGCTATTCTGAATGTTTCCGTAAGTGCTCATATGCCAGATTGTTTGGAAATGCCCTACCGGCCGATGGTCCAAGGGAGCGGGAAACCCGATGAAAAGCCCTTCAGCTACAGGCTTGCAGGGAACACTTGCCTTGCAGGCGATGTCATTGGTGATTATACGTTTGACAAGCCCTTAAAAATTGGAGACACAATCGTTTTTGATGACATGATTCACTATACGATGGTTAAAACCACATTTTTTAACGGCGTACAACACCCGAGTATTGGCATCTGGACAAGAGAAAACCAATTTAAACTCGTGCATAAATTTACCTACGAGCAATTCAGAGACAAACTGTGATGGTAACACATACAAATTCTGAAGAAGAAACGGAACAGTGGGCAGAATCCTTCGGAAAAATGCTGTCTCATGGTTCTGTTGTTGCCTTGTATGGAACCCTGGGTGCCGGAAAAACGGTGATCAGCAGAGGCATTTGTAAGGCACTTGGGTATAAAGGTTCAATCTCATCACCCACATACACGCTTGTCCATGAATATCCGAATGATCCCCCTCTCTACCACCTGGATCTTTATCGTTTAGCTCCCCATGCGGACCTCCAAGAGATCGGCCTTGATCATTATGTGTTAGGGGATGGGATTACCCTCATTGAATGGCCGGAGCGCTTAGAAAAAAACACGAAAGGAATCACCCACCGCATTTGCATACAAATTCTCCCTGGAGAAACGAGAGAAATTACTGTTGAGGAGCTGCCGCATTCATTTTTACAGCAATGAGTTCCCACTGTTTCCAAGTGGCAAGACGTTCACCTTCCAATAGACAGGGAGGAACAAGCTTACTCATTTCCGCTATGGCCCTTGCTGAATCTGCGTCATTCCAATAAGATTCGGCGGCTTCAAAAATGTCCATTTGAACATTACGTAAATCCTGGATAGTACCTATACGAAGCGATCTTAGACTATCCAAAGAAGGCGGCACATAACTGAGTTTCCAAGTACTATCATAGCAAGATTCTGCGGCACCCCAATTTTTTGCTTCAAAAAGAGCCGCACACTTGGCAAAGGTTTCCGCACTATGCTGCTTAGAATACTGATAATACTTGTACCCACCAAAAATGAGACCACCAATCACAAGAAGCACCAACGCATCTTGCCAACTCATAAAAGACCGAACAACCGGAACTGGTTTCTTTTCTACTGAAACCGAACCCTCTTCTTCGTCATCATCTGGTTCTTCATTCGGGCGATTCTTACCCATATTCATAAAACTAATCATAGTAACCTGTTATAGTTTTATCCTCTTGCGGCAAGCGCAGAGAATACTTTCGCGTAAAGATAAATTTGTTTTAATAGACTTGCGAAACCGTTCGCTCTCGTAGGGGACAATCCCACATTTAAGCCTATTTCCTGAAAAAAAACGGGGTTCGTGGCTAAAATATCCTGAGGTTTCTGACCATTATAGAACTTAAGGGCCAAAGCACCGAGTCCTCGGCTAATGAGAGGATTATCGGCACCCACTTCCGTATCCATGTGAAAGAATAAAAGACCGTCCTTAAATTCAGGAACAAGAAACATTCTTGAGGCACAACCCACCACCAAAAATTTTTCCTCTTTGAGTGACGGATTCATGCCTTCATGTTCTCTCGCAAGGGTCAAGAGATATTTCCATTTATCATCTGGAGTTTGAAACGAAGCAAAAATAGTCCGAATCTCATCTTGAATGGCGACAATACTTTTCATGGGTCAAAAACCTACCTAACATAGACAAAAGATCTCATTTTCCAAAGCAAACTGGGCGAGGTACAAAGGACCGTAAAAAAGATACGGAAAAGGGTTCTGTTTTTTTGCGGAATCCGAGCAAGCTTATGAGCCGCTTTGTCAAAATGACAATCTTGAATGCTCGAAAATGCCACTTTTGCCTTGCTAAGTCGTAAATGAGTATTCCCTTGAGCCTTCATCCAACGAGCATAAGTCTCCGCTTCAATGGATTTCTTTTCCGTCGTTGAATTTGTATTCAACCATTTCCAAGCACATTCACCTACAATATGACCGCTATCAAGAGCTTCCACAATGCCAGAGCGACTGATTGGATTCACACAACTCGCCGCATCACCCGATTTGAAAAAACCAGCGACAGCAATGGGTTTCAATGATTGCCCACAAGCAATGGCACCGCCGTGAATCGACTTCACGACTGCCGAAGGATAATACTTTGCAAGAAACTGCTGCAACATGACTCTCGGAGAATGAGTTTTCAAATATTTCCGACCATTCACAAGTCCTATATTCACCGTTTTGCTATCACGAGGAAAAACCCAACCATAGCCCCCCGGGAAATACTTGTTTCCAAACAGAAGTTCTATATGCTTAGGATTATGTTCCACATTTTCCACAATAGCAAAGATTGCCGGTTCTAAGTCGTTATCCCCTGCCTCTAGAGTTTCCAACAGAGGAACGCCGTGCGTTAATTTCGCACCAGGACCCGTTGCATCTACAATCACTGGAGCACGAACAGAGCTGATAACGCCATCGATGCAGACATCTACGTTCCAAAAGCCTTCAGAATCTCTAAACAAGCTTTTGCATTCTGCCGAAAAATGACAAAAAGCACCTTTTTTTTCGACTTTTTCTGCCATTTCCCTATGAAACAGGGCGCGATTCAATATGTAGCCACAATCATCCTCAGTAAAGTCCACCTTCGTCCCGTCAGGAGAAGTAAAATACACACCGTCAAGATGTTGTCGAATCCAAGCTTCATTGGAAGGCCAAAACTGTTCCAATGCTTTTTTGGAAACAGCTTCGGCGCAAGAAACAGGCTCACGCCATGGTTCCTTTTTATCCAAAATAGCAACGCGACATTGTCCATCAGAGACAGAACAAAGCGTATAAGCGGCGTTCAAACCCGCAGGACCAGCCCCACAGACTACAACATCATACTCTTTAGCCAATTTTTGAGCCATACGGGGAGCAAAATAGCTTTTATTTAAAAGCTTTTTTGTTTTTCTTAACCGATTAACCTTTTTTTATTTATTTTAGGGCTATTCATTTTTTTGGGTAATTCTTAAAAAGGGATCAAGACATGAATATGGACCTTAAATTGACCTCTAGACTCGGTATCCTCCTCGTTGCAACCGTTGTTTCCGGTACCTTCGCTCAAGAAGCAACCAGTGACTGGCGCAACAAGGATATCAACGTATCTTTCAGAGACAAGCGAATTGATGGTTTCCGTTTCGATGGAGCCAAAGCAGTTCAGGGCGTTACTGACTTCCAGCGCGTTACCGGTGACGGTGCATCCTTTGAAGATGCCGACTTGACAGGCGTTAAATTTCAAAATGCCGTGATGAATAGCCCCAACTTCCAAGGGGCAAACCTCACGAACGTGATTATCAGCGGTGCCGATATGCGTGAGTCTGATTTCAAAAATGCCAACATGCAAGGTGCGAATCTTTATCGTGCAACGCTTCTCGACAGCCGTTTCCCTAAGGCGAATTTGACAGGAGCCCGCCTGGATGCGATGAAAGTTTCTGACCAGGCCGATTTCAGCAAAGCCAATTTAACTAACGCATCTGTTGTGAACGTGGATTTGACCATGGCTGATTTTAGCAAAGCGAATTTGACCAACGCAAATTTCTCCCGTTCTCTCATGGGAAGTGCAAATCTCTCTGATGCAATCATGGTGAAAACAGACTTCACAGCCTGTAACCTGATCAATGCCGATTTTTCTGATGTGAATTTACAGGAAGTGAATTTTTCCAAGGCGGGACTTTCTCGTGCCATTTTTAGTGGAACAGAATTCAACAACGTTAATCTTCAAGCAGCAGATCTTTCTCTCACAAGCTTCAATGAAGTAGATCTTTCCAAAACGCAACTGCAGATGGTTTCTTTTGCTCAGTCTGACCTCAAGAACATGACATTCAATGGCCAGGATCTTTCTGGAGCAGTCTTTGATAAAGGTGTTGTCACCAAGAGTTCCTTTGAAAAGAGCAAATTGAATGGAGCCTCCTTTTTTGATGCAGAAGTCAGTAAGGATGTGTTCAGAAATGCAGAAATGCAGAAGTCTGTGTTTGATGGAGCCTATGTGAGAAAAGATATTTTCGACAAGGCGGATCTCACCAAGGCAAACTTCTCCAACTCCACAATAGAGATGACTAGTTTTGACCTCGCTACCATGACAGGCGCAAACTTCTCTGGTGCTAAGCTCAGCCAAGTTACCTTCCTCAATGCGAACTTGCAGAACGCAAAGTTTGATGCCGATACGAAAATGGAAGAAGTCGATTTTTCTGGTGCCGATCTTTCTCGTGCTAAAATCGAAAAGTTCACAGCTAAGAGCGTAATTTACGATGCCAAAACCAGTTTCCCTGACGGTTTCGAACCTCGTCAATACGGATTCACCAAACGTGGCGAAAAGGCTGCTAGTGTTTCTGTTGAGAAAAAGCAATCTTCAGTTTCTGACGATGCTATGCCGAAAAAGAAAAGAAGAAAGAAAAAAGTGGAAGACGACGAGTAACCGTCTCTTTTCGAGTTTGAAAATCCCTCTCTTGCAGAGGGATTTTTTATTGGTGTAGTTACTGACTTTTTTTGTCACTCTCATTTTCTACTATTGAATCATGGCCAAATCAAAGAACGATACCGAATACGCGTGTTCAGAATGCGGAGGGATATCCTCAAAATGGGCAGGGAAATGTCCTCATTGTGGTGCTTGGAGTTCCTTAGTCGAAAGGCCTGTTCAAGAGATGCGCCCCACACGCGGACTCGGCGGAGATACCACCCACGGGGTTTCCAGACCGTTGAAGAGTATTGCCACAAAAGACACCCAACGTTTGAGCACAGCGAACCCTGAATTCGATCGCACATTAGGCGGAGGGCTCGCTCCAGGTTCACTCGTTTTAATTGGGGGAGATCCTGGTATTGGAAAATCAACATTGGTTTTACAAACACTTGCCACCATGGCTGCTGCGGGCGTCAAAGCACTCTATGTGAGTGGTGAAGAAAGTGCCGTCCAAGTAAAACTCCGAAGCGAAAGGTTGCAAGTCTCAGGGAGTGATCTCTTACTTCTCTGCGAAACAAGCCTTGAACGCATATTGGACGAAGCGAAACGCATTCAGCCAGAAATTTTGGTGATAGACTCTATTCAGACGGTCTATAAAACGGAGCTCCCGGGCACTCCGGGAAGCATTACCCAACTCCGCGAATGCACATTGGATTTAATGATTTATGCAAAAAATACCGGATGCATCACCCTTTTAGTGGGACATGTGACCAAAGATGGCCAGATCGCAGGCCCTCGCATTTTGGAACACATGGTCGATACCGTCGCCTATTTTGAAGGGGACCGCAACAATCAATACCGAATTTTGCGCACCATTAAAAACCGTTTTGGGGCCACTGATGAAATCGGTGTTTTCGAGATGACGGGTAGAGGTTTAGAATCCGTAGCCAACCCCAGTAAAATTTTTTTACAAGACGCAGAAATTTCTGCCCCAGGAAGCGTTGTCAGTTGCACCATCGAAGGTTCC
>MNYL01000058.1 GCA_001873075.1 Fibrobacteres bacterium CG2_30_45_31
CCATACCCCTTCGTTAGTGACAAACTCTAACTGAATCTGTCACATGGTTTCGTTGCCCGCTTAAACTATCTTTTTTTTATACAAAAGGTATAGAAGAAGGATAAAAAATCAAGCAGGAATTAGTCCGGTTTAGAACACATCTACATTAAAGCGAATGCCACTTTTTTTGATCTTGGCAGTAAGCTTTTCCACATCCTGGGTGAGCTTTTCGATTTTCTCAAATAAAGTGCTTTGCTCAGCGAGGATTAAACCTACGGTATTGTCTTTGCCATCCATTTTCTGAGAGATCTCCGCCATTTTCGTTTTCATCGCTAAAACAGAGACTTTTAGAGTCTCAATCTGGGATAAAAAAGAATCTGCTTCAGAAAGGGTCAACTCGAGATTGCCTTGAGATACTTGAATCAACGCGGACAGTTTGTCTGCGGTTCCATTTAGATTATCCAAAAGATTCAGGGTTTCAGAGGACCATTCAGAAGATTTTGCTTTCGCCGTCGCGGCAAGACGGGCTCCATTACTTTGTATGCGATCTAAAGACTTTCCGGTTTCGCCTTTTAAAAGTGAATCAGAAAGTTTCTGGTTATTTTCTGAGAGCTCTTTTAAAATGGCTAAACTGGCTATTATATTTTTGTTAATGCCCGCCATTCCCGCGTCGTAAATGCCCTGAATGGTGTCCCCTGGAGCAAAGAACTTAGGCGAGGTACCAAGGCTAATAAAGACTTCCTTTTTACCCAAAAATCCAGCAGTGACAAGGCGGAAAAGAGAATTATTCGGGATTTGCACAGAAGACAAAACCTGAATGGTTACAAAAATATAATCATCAGTAATATTTACATCTGTAATTTTGCCCTTGCTAAGACCATTGACTTGGACGCGGTTTCCAGGAGAAAGCGTACCGATTTCAGTAAAGCGAAGCACATAGTTTACTTTTTTATGGTAGGAGCTTGAAGGGTGCAAAAAATACCACAAGCCTACGATAAGAGCGACACTCAGAACAATGACTGCCGCTGCCCGCTTATTGCCATTCGCAGCGCGGAATAGCTTATTCATAAGAATCCCAATTTAAAGGGTCTTCTTCGAATGCATCATCAAGCCTGCGCCCGTGAGTTTTTTGCTCAATCGCTCGCAGGAGAGATTCATTGAAGGCACTTGCGGTATCAAGGCCACTCATTTTCATGAGCGTATTCATGGCGATGACTTCGGAAATAACGGTGAGATTTTTACCCGGAGAAACGGGGATAAGCACACGGGGAATTTTGACTCCCATGATTTCATCGACGGTAGAGGAAAGGCCTGTGCGGTCATAGGTCGTATTTTGCTGCCATGGTTGGAGTTCAACGAGAACTTCCACTTTTTTTACTTTACGAACCGCATGAATACCAAACATCGAGCGTACATCAATAATTCCAATGCCTCGAATTTCCATGTGGTGACGAATAAGTGAATTCGAACGTCCGATAATGGAATTGCCAACATGAGACAATTGAACCACATCATCAGCGACAAGGCGATGGCCGCGTTCTACCAGATCGAGGACGCATTCCGATTTTCCCACATTACTTTCGCCAAGGTAGAGCATGCCTACCCCATAAACATCCACAAGACTTGCGTGGACAGAGGTGTAAGGCGCAAAATATTCTTCAAGAATACGTTGTGTGGCGCGCGCAAAATCGACAGTTTGAAGCTGGGTAGAGATCAGCGGGACATTTTGTTGCTCACACATGGCAATCAGTTCTGCATGAGGTTTAAGATTGTGAGTAAGAACCCACAGAGGAGACCTAAATGCGGAAAGATCTTGAAATATGGCTTGTCGCTTTTCTTTTTCTAGAGACTCTAAGTAACTCCACTCCGTACTACCGATCATCTGAATTTGATGGGAGCTAAACACGCTCGTAAAACCCGCCATGGCAAGTCCTGGGCGATGCAAACCACTTTCTTTAATCAACGAAGAAAGAGAACTCTCCGACGTATGTAATGTCAGTTGAAGAGAGGATTGGTAGTGTTTCCAAAAATCCAACACCGAACAATGTTTTCGGTGCTGGACTTCTAGATTGTCGAAGCAGCGTTGAACCACTATACTACCTATTGCAACAAGTCTGAGACCGGTTGTCCTTTATGGTCTTTTTGCTTTTCGTTGTATTTTTTCAATTGAATCTTCGCACGTTCGATTGCGGTGTCAATCGCTTTGCCCATATTTTCTTCATCGGCAGAAGCAATAACCACCACACCCGTGATGTTCAAAGAAATTTCACAACGACGCATGTGTTCCACTTCGTGATCCAAGACAATATTCGCACTGGTAACATTCGGATAAAACTTACCGAGTTTATCAATTTCTTCTTGCACACGGTCCTGGAGAGTTGCGGAAGCATTGAAATGACGGGCAGAAATTGTAATATCCATTTTAGAACCTACTCGGTTAGAGGTGACTTTGTAAAGCGATAGGTCGCTTTACATCAAGACTATATACATCAATTTTTGCAAAAAAAGAAACGATTTTTGCGAAAAAAAGAGGTTTTTGTAATCTAAAACGGAATAAAGGCCTAAGAAATAGTTTTTCGTAACCGCGCAGGAAGGATCTTGAGTTCTTCTTCGCGGTATTTGGCAACGGTTCTTCGGGCAGCATGAATGCCGAGCTTTTCAAGAGCATCGGTGATTGCTTGGTCTGAAAGCGGCTTCTTATGGTCTTCACCCTCAATGAGTGTTTTAATAGAATCCAAGATACGAGCGGAGCTCATTTCTGAACCGTCTTTTTGGGTGATGCTTGAAGTGAAAAACTGTTTGAGTTCATATACCCCATAAGGCGTTTCTACATATTTGCCGTTGGTCACACGATTGACTGTACTCGGATCGCGCTTCACCGTGTCTGCAATGTCTTGCAAAATCATGGGTTTGAGGTATTCAGGACCTTTAGTAAAAAAGTCGTGCTGTCTATCCACAATGGCCTGCATGACGAGAAACATGGTGCTGTGGCGGTTGTCAATGCTACGAATAAAGGTGTTTGCGGCATTGAGTTTTTCGCGAATATATTCTTTGTCTTCTTTAGAGGTGCTTTGATTTTTCAAAAGCATTTTATACATGCTATTGATGCGAAGCCGGGGGAAAGAATTGTTTTTCATGATGACACCAAATTCACCCGGTTTTGTCTCTACAATGGTCATATCAGGAATGATAGTTTGTAGAGGCGCATCACCAATTTGGGTGCCAGGATGAGGGGTCAGTTTGGATAGCTCATGAATGGCTATTTGTACCGCTTCTGTGGTGATGCCGAGCGATTTTGCAATATTTGCGTAACGCAATTCTTTGAGAGCATCGTAATGCTTCTCAAGAATCTCAATGGCAAGCGGCGAAAAATCTGGGATTCGGTATGCTTGAATTAATAAGCATTCCCTTAAATTTCTAGCACCAATGCCAGG
>MNYL01000215.1 GCA_001873075.1 Fibrobacteres bacterium CG2_30_45_31
GTCTATACGAATCTCGGTGCTTATGTGGCGAGTTCTCATAGTTCCATCAAGTGTGATGATAGCGATTTTGGTGGCAATTGTTTTGATAATCCTAAACGGATATATTTGCGCTGGAATTTGCGTTCGGATGATGAACGTAAAGTGGGTGTTGGTGTATATGTGGCGAAATTCTATCTCAAAGTATACGGTGAAAAAGAATCCTACACGTATGAACGAATTTTCAAATGGGGCGTTCATGGCGGCAAGAACGGACTTGCGCTGGATTAGTCCTAAGAGGGTATGACAATGAAAAATATGCAAAAGCTCTTCTTGCTCTTCAGTTTAGTAGCCTGCTCTTTCAGCGGGGCACTTGCTGCAGATGTGGTGATCAACGCGCCGTACAATCCAGCGACAGGCATCTGGATTCAACAGGTGGGAGACCTTTATCCCTCGGCATCGACATCGGCGACACTTTACTATACGCGTTATGCCTCTGTTAAAGATCGCGTCAAAAGTGTTCAGTATTACTATGATGGGAATGGTTACCTTAATTTGCATAATAAAGATACCTTGTGCTACACGAATGGCGCCGATGGTATTATTCATCACCCCGATGGTGATTTGTTGGTCGCGGGCCAAGGAACCAACATTTATAAGGTCAGTAAGACTATAGGTTACAATCCTAATAATCAGAATTGTGTGGTTCGTTCTGTGACGAGTAATCCAAGTACTGGTAATTATCACTTAATGATGGATCCTTCCAATGATATTTTGTGGGCTGCCGGTATTCCTGGTACTTTGGCTCGTCATTCCACGGCCACAAATACTTCTACTCATAATTTGGCCAATGGAGTCCAGGTTGCTTTGACAGGATCGGTCAACCGGATTACGACACTGGTGTGGGATGAGGATGGTACTGCTTTTTATACGCATTCTGATTACTGGGGTGGGGGTTATGGTACAGCGTCAAATTCTTCATTTGGCTGGATATCGGATACTACATATAACGCGGCGGGCGAAATCACAGGGCTCAAAACCCAAACCATTTTTTCCAACTTAGTAGGAGCTCATGGTGCTAGCTACGATGAGTATTCCAAGACTATTTTTATCTTCGGTGATTCGCGTATTGTGCAAATAGACCCTGCTTCACGTACGATTGTTGCGACTTTGGATTTGCGTACTTACATGTTTGCGGATACCGCTATTGATTGGCCTACTGAAGTGCTTTGGCGTTTGGATCAGGGCACTACCGACGGAAAGGGGCACCTTTTTGTGGCAAGTAATTCGGGGCATATGATTTTTGTGGATTATACTTCGAATCCCAACAAGCGCATTGACAATAACATTTTAATTCATATGCAATGGCTCGATAACTATCTCGACGATGTAGCTCCTCTTTCTGGTGCTGGTTCTCAGCGCTCTACAGCGAATACGAGTGGTGGTACTGATGTCTCGAGCAGTAGTCGTCACCTTTCGAGTTCGAGTGTGGATATCTATGTGGAATCGAGTAGTTCTAAGACGGGGACCTCTTCAGGTTCAACAGGGACTTCCTCAGGTTCGATCATAACGTCTTCCGGCTCTACCGGGACTTCCTCAGGTTCGACCATCACTTCTTCCGGCTCCACCGGGACTTCTTCCGGTTCGACCATAACCTCTTCCGGCTCCACCGGGACCTCTTCTGGTTCGATCATAACCTCTTCCGGCTCGACTGGGACCTCCTCCGGTTCGACCATAACCTCCTCCGGCTCCACTGGGACTTCTTCCGGTTCGACCATAACCTCCTCCGGCTCCACTGGGACCTCTTCCGGTTCGATCATAACCTCCTCGGGTTCGACTACAGGTTCTTCGAGTAGCATTACTGGAGGTGGTGATGATAATCCGACTTCAAGTTCTTCTAGTAGCACTACGGGGGGTGGTGGAGAAATTCCAGACTGGGTAAACAGTAGTAACTCCTATACCGGTTTTGATGATATTGACACAGACCCGGGTACAGGTACTGATCCGTATCCATCGAATGAAAGTCGTGATAATGGTGATACCTTGGTAACGGGTGGCACGGTACTTACTCCGACGGATCTTGAACCCGGGACTGCGGGTACAATCACTTTGGGTGGCAATACTTATTTAGTTCAGAATCCAGTGGGTTCAGCGTTGCCCACTTATGCAAGCGATTCTCTTTTAACGGAAGGTCGTGAAGCGGTGCATGTGGGTGAAGTTGTGAAAATAACTCTCAGTGCTGATAAGTTAGTGGACTATTTTGGTGCCAACGTGGGCGATACCATTTACGTCACTGGTTCTAGTGGGCTCTTGTTCGTAGATCCTTCGAACCCTC
Source organism: Fibrobacteres bacterium CG2_30_45_31 (assembly GCA_001873075.1). Lineage (GTDB taxonomy): Bacteria > Fibrobacterota > Fibrobacteria > Fibrobacterales > Fibrobacteraceae > UBA1313. The sequence goes on from MNYL01000215.1 coordinate 2,312, forward strand.
GTGCGGCTTCTGATTCGATCGCCATCGTTGTTACGGGTAAGGATCTTAATATCTGGGTAACAGCAAATCAGGAAGTGGTGGGTGGTAATATCTACTTTACGGATGCAGATGGGCACTTGGTTATCTTTAATGGAATCAATTTTGTGGATCCAATTCCAGATGCGAAAACGGCCTTCATTAAGGATTCTGATGGGGATGACGCTCTTGATGCGGTTGAGGTGGTTCTTGCGGATACACTCCCAGCGGGTATTTCTGTCACGGCGATGTCTCTCATCATCAATGGCGATACCATTGAAGTGAACTCAGTGCCGACAGTTAAAAACGGAGACCGTATTCTTGCCGATGTTTCTGACTTGACTTTGCCTTCTGACTTTCCAGATGATGCGACGGTTCTTGTGACTTATACGGATAAAAATGGTGTGAATTTCGTTCGTGAGGTTGCTTTGATTGAAGCTGGCGGGCATGTCATTAAATCGGCCTATGCAATTCGGGATGCTTTTGGTAGTGATTCCTTGTTCATAGAATTCAATATTGATCTTATGCCTGTGGATATTACTCAAGCTGAATTCATCGTATTCTTGAATGGCATGGGCTTTGACTTAGAACAGATCGAATCTATCCAGATGCCCACTAAGAATTTGATTATCTTGGTCGGCAAAGATTTAGGTCTTAAGGGTAAAGATCAGGACTATGTGTCTCTTTGTCCTGGGGTGACCTTTGAGAACCTGCCATACATGACTTCCGATGAATATGATCGTCAGGTGACTGTTAAAGTGACTGATCGTTTGCCCGGTGTTAAATATGTGGAATACTATGACAATGATGGTGATGGTGTGCTGGACTCTATCGTTGCCGTCTTTGAAGATGGTATTTCTGAAGCAGAAAAGGCGCAGCTATATTTCTCCTTCCCTTGGTATAGTTCCCGTGGATTGCTTATTGAGCTTCAGGCACAGCCGGGGGATTTGGTCATTGATCCTAAGGATTCGACACGGGTTTCTTGGTCTGTGAAGAGCAATGTGAATCTTGCTTCGGGACTTACTAGCATTAGTTCTACGGTGCCAGCTGCAAATCTGTATGTCTATTATGAAGTGATGGGCAATACCTTTGTGAGCGAACAGTCTGTTGCGATCAAGGACAAGATGGCTCCTGTGATTGTCGGTGCGGCATTGCATTACGGTGATGACGATGATGCTGATACCGTCGTAGTGACTTTCTCTGAACCGGTCAATTATATTGAATTGCAGGGGAAGGATTTCTTCTCTTATATTCATGGAAAGGATACTATTGACCTTTATCCGTCTCAGATTCGGTGGTCTGCGGATGGCTTGAGCGCATCTCTTATATTGCGGGATGATTTGGATGGCATTATTCCGGGTGATTCTTTGATGATTGTCCATGGTGAAAAAACGTCCATTAAAGATGCTCTCGGTAACATTTCTAGTGATACTCCTGCTCCTGTGGTGATTTCCGGTATTTTGAGTCACTTGGTTCAATCTGTGAATATGGGTACATTTGACCCCACTAATGAAGAATTGCGCGAAGTGAATTCGATCTCGCTGAGTTATGTGCAGAATACCATGCGTACGGCAGATATGCGCGAGAACGGCAATTTGGGACACTTGATATCATTAGGAGAACGCTTTGTACCTCAACTTGTTGATGGAGCGAACGTGAATGCGGATGGTGAATACGATCCTTCTGTACTTGATGCTTTGGATCCTTCGAAGGTTCTGATTACATTCAGTGTCAGCTATTATGATAATCTGGGTCAGTATGTTAACGACACGACTTTGACTGTCGCTTGCGATAGTCCGAAATTTGGAGGAAACTGCCTGAATACCGATAAGAAGGTATTTGTGAACTGGAACTACAAAGATCATGCGGGTCGCTTTGTCGGCACGGGTGTGTACATTGTACAGTTCAAGCTGGTCGTTCGCTACGAATCGAAGAAAATCGAAGAAGAAATGCTCGATAAATGGGGCGTGCGCCGCAAAGTCAACAAGTAGAAATACTACTTAATTTTAATAAAGCCTCCCTTTAGGGAGGCTTTTTGTGTGAGAAACTATCGACCTCTACTTTCACTTTAAAAAAGAAAAGCGCCCCTCCAAGGAACGCTTTTTTCAAAATCAAAAAAGTGAATGCTGCCGATTATTTGTTAATCGCCGCAAGGAATGCGTCTTTCTTTTCTTGAAGAAATTCACGACTATTGTATTTACGAATGCGGCGCAACGCTTGGTCACGGAGCTGGCGCACACGTTCGTGAGAAATGTTCATGGATTCTCCCACTTCACGGAGTGTCTGTGGAGCTTCCTGGTTGATACCAAAGATGCCGGCAATAACTTTGGCTTCGCGCTCTGGGAGCTGCTCCATCAAATCTTTTGCCAGTGTTTCCACACTCTGAATTTCAGAATCCGCTTCTGGGTTACTCGCCGTGCCGTCAGCAAGCACTTCAGCGTAAGTGGCTTTAGAATCGGCCTTCAATGGACTATCAAAGGAGACGCCGCGTTGACCAATTTGAATTAGTTCGCGAATATCTTCGCCAATTTCCTTCCCGCGGGACTGTTCGTGTAATGCCTTGCGCACACGTAGATGCTGGTTGGCAGGCAAGCGAATCAAGTTTCCTTGCTCATTAATGGCGCGAGTAATGTAGGCTTTAATCCACCACACACCATAACTAATAAACTTAAGACCACGAGTATGTTCAAAGGATTCAATAGCGCGAACAAGGCCCATGGCTCCTTCACTCACCAAGTCTGGGAGCGGTATCGGGCAACCACGGTACTGAATCGCCACTTTCAACACAAATCGCATATTTGCGGAAATTAATCTTTTTCGGGCAACTTTATCCCCTTCTTTTGCCTTTTGAAAAAGGATTTGCTCTTCTTCGCGGGAGAGCGGTGCTGTTTTTCGAATATCTTCAAGGTAACGTTTAAGCGTAGTATCTGTAGAATCAATATGCATTTAGAAGTCCTTTATCCAACAACCAATAATATCACATTTTCAAAAAGCAAGGAGTATGCCAAGAATGTAAACATTTCGATATTTTCGAGAAATGCAGAAATGGTCTGCTATTCCAAAATAGAATGTATAAAAAATATGACATTAAATGAAGTAAGTCACATTAAAATGACATTCTTGATGGGGCTATTTACTGGTGTTCATGATTAGGGAATGCGTATTTTTACCCTGTTGGGTCTAGATTAGCGTAAAATGATATATTTAGGCCACTATGTCTATAAAAGAACCCGATCAATCGGTATGGAATCGCTTTTGGAACAGCAAAAACGATATTTCCAAGGTATATCCTTCTTCTCCGACCGTTTTCCAGACGATCGACAAGCATTTCACTTTGGAAGGAAAGCTCATTTTGGAAGTGGGCGCAGGGAGTGGCCGTGATAGTGCGGAATTGGCGCGGCGTGGGGCGACGGTCTACGTTTTGGACTATGCCGAAGGTAGTCTCAAAATTGTGAATGGCTTGCGTATTCGTGAAAATTTAGACTCGAATTTGCATCTTATTCGTGGTGATGCGTTCCGGGCTCCATTTCCCGACAATACTTTTGATTTGGTCTTTCATCAGGGTCTGGCGGAGCATTTTACAAAACCGCTTCCGTTGCTTAAGGAAAATTTTCGCATTGTAAAGCCCGGTGGCTATTGTCTTTGTGATGTGCCTCAGACCATACATCCCTACACAGTGATTAAACATATTCTGATTGCTATGGATAAATGGTTTGCAGGTTGGGAAACTCAGTTTACCATGCCGGAGTTGAAAGCGTTGATGAATGATGCGGGTTTTAATTGCATGTATTCTTATGGCGATTGGATGCGTCCCAATTTTTGTTACCGGATGCTTCGAGAAGCAGCCTTCCGAATAGGAGTTGAACTCCCAAAATATCCTTTTGCGGGTTCAGCTTATCAGAAAGCAAAGGATGCGATTCTTGATGCATTGGAAACAGTTCCTGCGATGCATTACACACAACTTTCTATTGGGGTTTTGGGACAGAAGCCTAAGGTTCGCCCATGAAAATTCTGGTGCTGAACTATCGAGACCGCATGCATCCCGAAGCTGGTGGTGCAGAACGGCATTTGCACCAGGTTTTTGAACGTATTGCAAAGCAAGGTCATGAAGTGGTTTTGTTTACGACGCATTTTAAAGGTGCTTTGGAACGTGAATGGGTGGATGGTATTTTAGTGATCCGTTGTGGTGGGGACTTGTTGTTCCAAATAACGGTGCTGAGAAATTTTAAAAAATTGGATGCCGAATTTAATTTTGATTTCATTTATGAAGATCTTAACAAGCTCCCGTTGTTTACCCCATTCCTTACACGCAAACCACATTTAATACAAATTCATCATTTGTGGCGCAATTCCATTTTCCGAGAAATTTTTTTCCCGATTGCATTTGGTGTCTGGCTTTTTGAAACCTTGATTCCTTTATTGTACCGTAAAAGCCATTTTGTGACAGGGGGCCCAAGTACTGTAAAAGAGTTGATGCAACTGGGGATTGATAAAAATAGGATCTCTCTGGTTTATTATGGTGCGGATGGGTTGCCTTCGGGATATGTGCTTCCTTTTGAGAAAGAGAAGTTTTTCTTGTGGTTATCGCGTGTACATCGCTATAAAGGAATTTTGATCGCATTGGATGCGTTTAAAATTTTCATGCAGAGAAATCCAGAATCCGGGATGAAGCTTCGCGTGGCGGGAGATGGTCCGTTGCTTGCAAAACTTCCTGAAATTCTGAAAAATATTGGAATGCAAGATCTTGTTGTTTTAGAAGGACGCGTTTCCGCTTCTCGTAAGACCGATTTGTTTGCTCAGGCGCTGTGTCTCTTGCAGACGAGTTACAAGGAAGGCTGGGGCTTGACTGTGATTGAGGCGGGTGAAACTGGCACTACGACTGTCGCTTCTAATGTCCCTGGTTTATGTGATAGTGTTGTGGACGGGAAAACTGGTCTGCTTTTTCCCCTTTATCCTCAGGCTGCGGAATCCTGTGCCATGGCGATGGAGCGTATTTACAAAGATGTAGAACTGCGTAAACAACTAGAAGCAGAAGCTAAAAAGTGGGCATCCACTTTTAGTTGGGATCGGGCCGCCCAAGAAACCTTGGCTTTGATACAGGAATTGGCAGGTAAAAAGTGAGTCCACGGATCAAGGCTACGGTTGTTTTTTTTCTCAAGTGCCTCGTCACCGTGGTTCCTGCATATTTTGTTTATAAAAATATAACGAGTACACCTGGGTGGGATTCCAGTGATCTTGAGTCTTTGTTTTTCCGCATGAATTATTGGCCACTGATAATCGCCTCTGGTTGTTTGGTGGTTTCCAATTTTACGGGTTGTTATCAATGGAAATTGTTGCTAGAGCGTCAAAAGGTACGCATGCCCTATTTTCAACTGGTGAAGCTGTATTTTGTGGGTTTATTTTTCAATAATTTTATGCCGGGTAATGTCGGCGGTGATGTGAAAAAAGTTTATGACATTCGCATGCAGGGAGGTCAGACTTCTATTGGTGCGGGTTTTACGGCCACCTTTTTTGATCGTCTTTTTGGTTTGTTCTTTTTGAATGTTCTCGCGTTGGTTGTGGGGGTTTTGTTCTTTATCTATGACCCGGAACAACGTTGGTTTTTGCTTCCTTCGTTGTGGGTTTTCCTTGGCTTTTGTGCATTCTTCGCGGCGTTATTTAGTCGAAGATTGGGTCGAATTTTGAGTAAGGGCACAAGTAAGATTCTCCCGATGCGAATTCAGGAACGTTTTTTGCGCATGCAAGAACGGTTTCAATCTTTTCGAGAGGGGCGTTTGTGGTGGCACATTACGCTTCTGTCTGCGTTCACGCAGGTGCTCCGTGTATTGGTTCATTTCTTTTGTGGTTTAGCTCTCGGTTTGGATATTGCTGTTTCTTGGTATTTTTTCTACATCCCCATGGTGGCGGTGGTGAGTGCGCTCCCGGTTTCCATTGGTGGTTTTGGCCCTCGCGAATTACTCGCACAGTCTTTGTTTGCGAAAGCGGGGGTGCCTAGTTTAGAATCGGTTTTCATCCAGTTGCTTGCCTATTTGACAAGTTTAATCGTAAGCCTTTTGGGGGCGTTCTTTTTCCTCACGGGGAAAGTGGCGCGCGTAGAATCTGCTTCGACTGTAAAATAATTTCCACCTTTTCATTTTTGGTGCGTTTAAAAAGAGTCCACTCTTGGGGCTCTTTTTTTTGCATAGGTAAAAGATGGATACAGAGAATCTTTTAAAGGGACTTAATTGCGATCAACGTGCCGCTGTCTTGCACGATCATTCGACGGGGGGTCCCCTTTTGATTTTGGCGGGTGCAGGTTCTGGTAAAACATCGGTGCTCACGCGGCGTATACAATACCGCATCGCGTTAAACGTTGCACCGAGTTCCATTTTAGCACTTACATTCACGGCAAAAGCGGCCGCAGAGATGGCGGAGCGAGTGCAAAAATTATTCCCGGATGCTGGCGTGAAACTCTGTACATTCCATTCGTTGGCATTGTCCTTGTTGCGGGAAAAAGTAGAGGGGGAGTATTGCTGGAAAATGATGGGTTTCAAAAAAATGCCGATCCCTACGGAAGGCACTGGAATCCATTTTTCGAATGCTTTGGTGCAATGTGGACTTTCGCCAGATTCTTTGGAAAGAGATGCCTTGTTTTCTCCTGAGCTTTCACCTCGCCTGGTGCGTCGTTTGGAGCCACTTCGAAAATCCATTTTTGAATTGGGGGGAATTGTTTTTGAGGATTTGATTTACTTGGCGATTCAGTTACTCGAAAATAATGAAACCGTGCGAGCGAAAGTTCATGCGCGTTGGGAAGAAATTATGGTGGATGAGTACCAAGATATCAATCCCTCTCAGTATCGTCTGATTCGTGCCCTTTTGGGAAATAGGAAAAATCTTTTTGTGGTAGGGGATGATGACCAAGCCATCTATGGATTTCGTGGGGCTGATATTGGGAACATTTTCCGTTTTCGTAAAGATTTCCCGGAATGCACTCTCATTCGATTGGAATGGAATTATCGATCGGTTCCACAAATTTTGAATTTGGCGAATCGCATTTTTGTGAACAAACCCCCATTGCTCCGCAAAACGCTTCGTGCAGGGAATTTACGGAAAGATGCTTTATTCAAGGAAAATCGAAAACCAGAATTATGGATGAGTTTAAACCCAGAACAGGAACTGCTTAAGATTGTGCAACGTATCAAAGAAATGCGTTACGATTATGATTTGCCTTGGCAGGCTTTTGCCATTTTGACGCGCTTTAATCGACAGCGTCTTTATTTTGAACGAGCTTTTGGTGAATTAGGAATTCCTATTCGAGAGGAGGAAACAGAAACGGTTCCTACGGTGGATGGTGTTTATGTGGAAACGGTACATGGATCCAAAGGATTGCAATATCCCGTTGTATTTTATGCAGGGCTAGCGGAACAATTGACCCCTGCAGAAGTTCAGGGGACAAGAAAGGAGCGAAAAACCCAACTCGAAGAGGAACGTCGCTTATTTTATGTCGGGGTGACTCGAGCCGAGTCTGCCCTTGTTTTGTTATATTGCA
>MNYL01000027.1 GCA_001873075.1 Fibrobacteres bacterium CG2_30_45_31
CGGAGCGCTGCACGCAGTGCTGCATTATCCACCACAGAACCACGAGAGGCATTGATGAGCCAAGCATGGGGTTGCATTTCTTGAAGGAACTCCGCATTTACCAAACGGAGCGTACGATCGGGGCCCTCTTTGATTAAAGGCACATGAAGCGTTACCACATCACAACGAGAGAGCATATCCATCACGTACCAGAAATTCTTTTTCCCTTCGCTTCGAGCACGCAAAGGGTCACAAAGTAGCGTACGCATTCCGAGAGCGGTTGCCGCATTCACAACCCGGGAACCCACATTTCCCACACCGATAACGCCCAATATTTTTCCAGCAAGTGGCATACGAGCACGACGACTCAGCTCTAACAAGGCAGATACAACATACTGAGCAACACTCGAAGCATTACAAGCGGGGGCATTGGACCACACAATTCCAGCCGATTCCAAATAAGCGGTATCCAAGTGATCACTACCCGCTGTTGCGGTGCCCACAAAACGAACACGACTCCCTTCAAGGAGTTCCTTATTACAAGGGGTGCGTGTACGAACTAAAAGCGCATCGGCATCTTTGACTATATCCCGGTTGATTGCTTCTCCAGGATAATAACGCACTTCAGCATAAGGCTCCAATGTCCCTTTTATAAAAGGAATAGCATCGTCTACCACAATGACCAATTTTTGCGCCATGGTCTGAATATACACACTTTCGAAAGGCTATTATCATTTGTAAACAAAATTTCAAATTTCTTAGTCTTTCTATTTTTAATGTTTTATGATTAAAAAGTTGTTAGTAATTCTACTGGTTATTTTTGGGACGTTTGCCGTTGCTACAGAGGCGCCCTCCCCCTGGCTTTTTGAATTGGGCGTTTCATTAGGCTCCCCCACCCCACTCACATTACTTACCGGAGTCCGATATCGGTCATTCTATTTAAGAGGAGAAGGGCTCGCGAATTACAAAAAAGAAGACAATTTTTGGTGCGGAGGACGTGGCTCCCTAGGTTATGACTGGTTTGCCCAAGAGGATTGGGGTTTTGAACTCGGCGTGAGTGGCGGTTATGCCTACGCGAGAGCCCCTAATGGAATGCACCGAGCATTGAACGAAGCGAACGACGCCTACTATCTTTTTAACAATGACTGGGAAGAAACCGCCGATGTTTCATTGGAAGTGGGGGTGCGTCTCTTTGGAGTCCACTCTCGGATCGAAGTGCCTCTTGTTTATCCCCTAGGAAACAAAAAACCGAATCTCTTGTGGAGACTCGGCTATATAGTCATTTTCTAAGGCATTCAATAAACACTTAGTAACTTTTGCCCACACCCAAAATTTCGCGAATACGATCCATATTTTCACGAGCGATAGGCCGCGCTTTTTCTGCCCCTGCACGCAAAATACGGTCTATTTTTTCTGGGTGAGCCATCAAGTCAAAGTACTTATCCCGAGCTGTACCCAAATGTTCTTCCAAAACCGATTGGAGTTCTGCTTTAGCGTGTCCCCAGCCCATGCCACCCGCACGATAGCGAGAAGCAAGAGCATCCGATTGTTCTTGCGATGCAAAAAGTTTATAAAGTTTAAACACGTTGCAAATTTCAGGATCTTTGGGTTCGTCAATTTCTTGGCTATTCGTAATGATCTTGCCAATTTTCTTTTTGAGCGACTTGGAGTCCAAGAAAATATCGATATAGTTATCGTACGACTTGCTCATTTTTCGACCATCAAGCCCCGGAATCACATCTGTATTTTCTTGAATAATCGCTTCTGGAATGGTGAAAACGGCTTTGCCAAATTGCTTGTTAAAACGAAGTGCCACATCGCGCGCAAATTCCACATGCTGTTTTTGATCTTTACCTACGGGCACAATGTCCGCATTGAACATCAGAATATCTGCATCCATGAGGCACGGATAACAAAAAAGCCCCATATTCACATTGGAGTCCGCATCTTCGCCTATGGCAAGACTTTTCGCCACTTTATCCTTGTAGGCGTGAGCGCGATTCATGAACCCCTTAGGGGTAAAGCAACTTAATGCCCAGCTAAGTTCAAAAATTTCTGGAATATCACTTTGTTTGTAAAAAAGACCCTTTTCTGGATCTAAACCAAGAGCAAGCCAAGTCGCCGCCACTTTGTGAATATTATCATGCATTTCAAGACCATTGTGAACAGTGGTCAAAGCGTGATAATCAGCAATAAAGTAAACCGTTTCATAAGTTTCTGAAAGGGCAAGGGCTGGGCGAATAGCACCCAAATAGTTTCCAAGATGCGGAGTTCCAGTGGGCTTAATACCAGTAAGCGAAATCTTTTTCATAACCCAAATTTAGTATATTCAAAAAAGAGTCATTGGTAACTAAAGAATATTACACGCTTACCTTTGTTCGGTTTGTCCTATCCTTTACTAGATTTCCTCTTACTGTGCCTATTCAAGAATCCTACACTCTCGTCAATTCGCAAGAAGGTTTAGATATCCTTTTAAACGAACTTGATCTTTACGATATTGCTGCCGTTGATACCGAAGCTGATTCCATGTATCACTATTCGGTGCGGCTCTGCCTTATTCAAATTACGCTCGGCGATCATCATTGGATTGTGGACCCTCTTTCGGGTATTGATGTGAAGCCTATTTTTAGCACTCGTGCAATGCAAACGATTATTTTTCACGGTGCCGATTATGATCTCCGTATGCTCTGGAACACTTACCGAATTTCCCCAAAGCATGTCTTTGATACCATGCTCGCCGCCAAACTTTTAGGCGAAGAAAGACTGGGACTTGCTCATTTGGTGGAAAAATATTTTGATGTTAAACTTATCAAAGACAACCAGAAAGCCGATTGGACCATTCGTCCCCTGCCTTTGGATATGTGTGAATATGCGATACACGATACGCTTTACCTCCATGAACTCTGTGCCCTTTTAGGCGACCAGCTTATCAGTCAAGGAAAATTCACCTGGCTCATTGAAACCTGTGATGAATTGATTGAACACTCTAAAGTGCCCCATGAAGTAGTCCTTGAACCGTGGCGTATCAGTGGTTCTAGCAAGTTTTCTCCAGAAGAACTTAACCTTTTAAAGTATTTGTGGGAATGGCGAGAAAAGGAAGCGGCGACTCTTGATAGGCCTCCTTACAAAGTCTTAGGCGTAGAACTACTGTTCTCCGTTATTCACTCGCTCTCCTGCTCCTACCCAAAATTGGACATGGATAGTCTCCCCAAATTGCCGCGCAATTTTAATGGGGCTCGCCTGGACTCATTCAAAGAGACTTTGGAAAAAGCATTACAAGTGCCCCCATCCGAATGGCCACTGCCCCTCCAACGACCCAAGCCTCCTCTCAATGGCCCCGATGGGGATCTCTTGGATGCACTCCGTATTTGGCGCGATGAGAAAGCAGAAGAATTAAAATTTGATCCATCGTTACTGGCGAATAGAACCCAGCTAATTGCGCTCGCGACACCAGGCAAAGATTCTTGGGAACCGCGCTACGATGCGGCCCACCTGATGCGCTGGCAAAGAAACATTTGGAACACGATTCTTAATGAACATCTTAAATAGCAAGGAGTTTATATGTTAAGAAACATTGGTATCCCAGAACTCATTCTCCTCATATTCCTTCTGGTCTTGCTTTTTGGAGCAAGACGTATTCCAGATATTGCCGAAAACTTAGGAAAGGCGCTTCGCAAATTCAAAAAAGCATCAAGCGAAACGGAAGAGGAAGACGCCAAAGAAGAAAAATCCAAGACTGACGATAAAAAATAGGCATCCATGGCTCTTTCAACACACATGAAAGAACTCCGGCGAAAGCTCCTGATCTGCCTTGTGACTTTGGCTATCACCACCACATTCGCCCTATTTTTTTCTTCGGATCTCTGGCGATTTTTGTTAAAGCCTCTTCAGGGTGTTGCTGTGGTTACTCTTATAAATCTGTCTCCCACCGAAGGCATTGCCGCTGACTTTATGGTCTCAGCCATTTTTGGAGTTCTTCTTGCCTTACCTGTTTTTTTTGGTGAACTCTATTCTTTTTGTGCGCCCGCACTCCATGCAAAAGAAAAATTTCTCGTACTCGGAGCGAGTTTTGGTTCCGTTGTTCTTTTTGTAGCAGGAGCTACCTTCGCTTTTTTTGTCGCCGTTCCCTTGCTGCTCATGTTTCTTTCTCACTACAGCAATATTGCAAGTCAGTTGTGGTCCCAAGAGGCCTATGTCAGTTTTCTTTTCCGGTTCGAGCTCTTATTTGGGTTCGTTTTTCAAATGCCCACGCTCACTTATTTTGTCACTAAATTGGGGTTTATTGATCAGCGATTTCTAGTGCGTCATTTTCGAATCAGTATATTCCTAATTTGCCTTGTCGCCGCATTAGTAACACCTCCTGATTTATTTTCGCTTTTCTGGGTTGCTATTCCCATGCTTTTACTTTATGGAGTGAGCATTGTTGTTAATGCGCTTGTGGCCCGACGGGAGGTGGCATGAACTCTGGGATTGGTCTTTCAGAATTATGCCTTTTGTTGATTCTTGCTCTCGTATTTCTCACTCCAGAGCAAATGAAAGAAGTGCTTTTGCTTTTCCGCAAGTGGAAAGGAAAATTCTACCGTTTAAAATACGATTTGGAAGATTCCATTGAAGGTACTATGAAAGAGAAGCCAGTGACAAAAAATGTCGTGGAAAAAGACAAGGAATCCGCTTGGATTCTCAAAGAACTTGAAACCTACGCGCCTCTCAAATCTGCAAGTACTGTTGCGGCATTTTACCCCCTTCCTAACGAGCCCAACATTGTTCCTCTGTTAGAAAAACTTGCAAAAGAGAACCGTTTACTTCTCCCCCGCACGCAAGACCAAGGGATCATGGACTTTGTGCAAATCAAGGACCTGGAGAAGGATCTCATCACGGGTCATTTCCACATCCACGAACCCAAACCAGAACTCCCCATTTGGGAAGGTGAAATTCCTTTGTTTCTTGTCCCAGGCGTTCAATTTTCAAGAGACGGGGGGCGCATCGGGCATGGGAAAGGATTCTATGACCGTTTTTTGAAGAAACACCCTCAAGCAATAAAATGTGGCATCGCATTTTCCTCACAAATTGCAGAAACCGATTTAAAACTCAAGCCACATGACGTTCCAATGAACTATATTGTGGCTCCTCATGTCGACGCCCCTAAGGAGACCCCCTGATGTGGAAAACCAAGCCATTCGAAAATCGCGAAGAACCTGAAGAGAACAAGGGAAATAATGATCGTAGCAATTATTCCTATGGCAGACCGGCAAAGGTTCGCACCGAACCTCGTTTTGAGCCAATAAGCGTACCACGTCCAAAAGCCGATAATATCGCTGTATCTGTAGGTGATGTTGAAAATGCGCCACAAGTCGCCGTCGGTGGCATACGCGAAGTGGAAGAACTTTTGACCAAAGACCCCGCTCGCGTCCATCGTGTACTTTTCCGCCATGTCTCCGGCAACCCGAGATTATATACACTTCAAAAAATTGCTAAAAGAAATCACATTCACGTTCAACAAGTGGATGCAAAAATTTTAGATTCTTACGCAACGCCAAATCAAGGTATTGTGGCACTCCTTCATGAAAAAGGGGTCCTTACTTGGGATGAAGTAAAGCAAGAATTTTACGAAGCGAAGGAAAAGGGTCTCCGCAAGGTAGTGGCTGTTGCCACGAATATTGAAGATCCACGCAACCTTGGCGCGTGCATTCGTTCTGGACTCGCTCTCGGTGTGGATATTCTTTTAATTCCATCGAAAGGAATGTGCGGTATTACACCGACGGTTTCCCGCGCCTCTGCAGGGGCCCTTGAAAAACTCCGCATTTGCCGTCCCGATAGCTTGGAAGCCACCATTGGTGAACTCAAACTTGCCGGATATCAGATTTTAGGACTGGATGCCGTCACCGATACAAGTCTTGCCGACTTCCCGTTTGAAGAACGCATCGTGCTCGCCGTGGGTGGTGAAGACGTGGGTCTCCCGCCGTTCATCCGCAAACAATGCAGCGCCGTACTCCGCATTCCGATGAAGCCGGATGCGCATTCTTATAACGCATCTGTGGCCTTATCTCTCGGGCTTTACGAATTTGCCCGCAAACGAATTTAAGACAAAAAACAAAATAAAAAGGCCCCGAGATGATTCTCGAGGCTTTTTTTGTTATAAAATAATTTTAGCGAGCGTTAAGATAGTCTAATACTTTTTGAGTCAAATCATTTTCGCTCTTCCAAAAAAGAACCGCACCCGTTGCTCGATCAATGACCATGTCATAGCCTTCCTGAAGAGCAATTTCGTTCACCGCCTTTTTAATGAGCTGAATAATGGGGGCGCTCACCTTTTCGTTTTCGGTGATAAGTTCGCCCGTACGACCATAAACACGGTTGATGAAATCCTTGAGTTCGGTATCTTTTTTCGCATAGTCCGCTTCGAGTTCTTTGCGTTTTTCATCCGAGAGCATCAATGCTTGTTTATCCAATTTTTCCTTAATTGCCGCCAGTTCTTTCTGAAGTAAGTTCGCCTGCTGTTCCCATTTTGCCACTTGGCGGTCATACTCATCCTGAGCCTTTCGAGTGCCTTTGTAACCCTCGAAAATCAGTTTGGAATCCACATGGGCAATACGAAGACCGTCCTCCGCAAAGGCACCCGTGGTGAGACCTATGAGCAAACAAAGAAGCAGCAAACGACGGCACATATTAGAATCCTTGTCCTATGACGAAGTTGAATTCCATGGAGCCCACACCACTCTGGGTAAGGCCGTTGTAGGTTTCACCAGGGTCCAAAGGCCAGGCAAAGTCAAATCCAATAATACCTAACATGGGGACCACAACACGGAAGCCGAAACCAAAATCGCGTTTGAGAGAAGACGGGTCCCATTCGGAAAGAGGATTCCTCTGATTTTTCGACACCTTTTCATCGGGGTCAAAACGATCCCCAAATACATTACCTGCATCAAAGAAAAGAGGTAACAGGTAGAAGGTATTCGGCACAATACCCCATTGAAGTTCAGCTCCAAAATATTGGAAGCTACGACCCAAACGGCGGTAACCGATAGAGCCTGCGCTATAACCGCGCATCATACCATCGTAACCGAGTACCCCACCCATCTGATAGAGAGTCCGATATTGTAATGGATCACCCGCAATAATACCATATTCGTTAGTCAACGCCAAAGTAAGCTTGTTTTGGAATAATGGGAACCACCATTTCACAGTAAAATCAGTTTTCACAAAACTAAAGTCACTGAGCAACGCATCATCCGCCCATTGTACGCCAATCTCATAGCGAGATCCGTCCGTAGGGAACTGTGGCAAATCCTTATCATCACGAATCAATTTGAAATTAATGGCGGATTCCACACCCGTGTTACGAATAAGGCTTCCCTCTACATTATCGCCTTGCTTATTCATGAGCCAGCTATAACCAACCTGACCATAGAAATAGTCATCAGGCCATTTGAGACGTTTGCCCACATACACACTACCCCCGTAACGAGTAATATCAGGATCATCATCCACATTCCACCATGTGTAACTAAGGCTTGCACCCAAAGTGATTGGATGATCCAATAACCATGGTTCTGAGAAACTAACAGAATAGCTCTTTTTATCTTCACCATATTCAATATTGAAAGAGGCACTCTGGCCATCGCCCATACAGCAATTCGGAATCGAAACGCCAAGAGTACCTACAAGACCATCACTCTGACTATAGGCAAGACCCGCACTAAACTGACCTGTGCCCGACTCTTTTTCAGTCACCTTAAAATCCAGATCCACTTCCTGGTCTCCCACTACTTTGATATCCGGGTATACCATATCAAAATAATTGAGTTGCATAATTTCACGGAAACTTCTTTCCAATGAAGACTGACGATACGTGTCGCCTGGGAAAAGCCGCACTTCACGCCGAATTACTTTGTCTTTAGTTTTAGTATTGCCGCTGATGAGCACTCGATGAATTTGGGCAGGTAAGCCTTCTCGCAAATGGTAATTCAAATTCACAACGGAATCCGATTCAAAGCTTCGAGATTCATCAAACTGCGCAAACAAGTAACCATCTTCGCGGTATGCATCTAGAATGCCTTTCTTTGTCGCTTCGTACTTATAGTAGTCAAAAACCTCTCCACTATCCAAACGCACAGCCATACGGAGCATATCGTCCTTGAGAACTTCATTACCCGAAAAATGCACCGCACCCGCATAATAGCGACGACCTTCTACCACATCAATATGAATACGCACATACTTTGAAGTATTCACACTATCGTATGGCATCAAGGCACTAAAGGTTTCTTCAATCGTATAACGCACCAACAATTGGTCTTGATACTTCGTGCGCTTTTTAAGCTTTAAGAGGGAATCAATTTTATTGTTTTTCCAACGTTTTTGAGGTAACTGACGAACCCATTCTTTACGAAGTTGTTCGTATGTGACGATACCATTGAGGATCGCCACAGCGGTTTCTTCATCACCTACCACAGGTGTCGGGATCGCTTGTGCGATTTTGGAATAATTTGTACGATGATTCCGGAAGTAATGAGCAGACTTTTCAAAAGTACGACCTGCCAGTTCATGCATGGGATTCGCCGTATCTGCGATCGCCTCATTCAACTGGGCATAGAGGAGCTGAAGCTTTTTGTCTTTGGGAACTACACGGCCCAAATAGAAGCCACAGGTGGAATCAGGCAAATACTCCGCCCGATAGTCCTTAAGTTCCGCATCCAGAAAACCAAAATGACGCACGGCATTCAGAACAGTATCCCGATCAGCGGCAAAGACCGTTTCCTTGAATTCACCTTCACCCCACCAGTGAAGTTTTTTCGTCAGCATCTTTTCTGTAATATCCTCTTCGGGCACATGATCGTTCCCTTTAATTACGATAGATTCTACCTGAACTTTCGGCCCTTCTCTAATAATGAACGTTACTGTATTTGTATGCTCGGAAACTGGCGTTTCACGGAACCCCACTTCAGCAAGCAAATATCCCTCAGATTTATAATGGGTTAAAATATTCTGACGATCGCGTTCCAATTGACTCTTGCTGTAAACCTGATCCTTCACAAGACTAATTTTAAGGCGTAAGTCTTCCTCGGACACTTCGTCATAACCTTCAATCATGACAGAGTCCAAGGCCGGAAGTTCTGCCACCCGGAAAATCAAATCCAACTCGCCACTGGTACCCACGTACTCCACCCAAGCCGTCACGTCGTCAAAGAAACCGGACTCATAAAGTGCAGCGACACTCGCCTGGACCTTTTCTGTGAAAACCGCGGGGGGGAAATGCTGACCATCACGAACGCTCACTCGACTCAACACCGATCGGTCATCCATGTTGATGGTGCCTTCTACGCGCACATGACGTACGCGATTTTCGGCAAGGAAAGAATCAGAGACGTCCAACAACTGAGCACTGGCAATACTCACAAGAATACAAACGAAGGCGAAAAATCGGAGGAACAGGGGAATACCTACTCGTGAAAAAAACTAAAATTTCGATTCCAAAAATACAAAAGTTCAGTTTTCAAACCAGTAAAAGAGACAGGGAAAATCTAAAAATGACACAGTCTAGACCAAATTGAAGGTTTACTTCGCTTAAAACGAGCAAAGAATGCATTTTTAAACAGACTTCTTTCAAATAATGACCACCCCATGCTGTATTTAAAATTTTCTGCCAATCTGCAAAAACTCGCTGATACTCTCATTGAAGAGTTGGAATCCGAATGGAAAGACCCATTGGAGAGTCCGATGGTGATTTTTGCGGATAAAAAAATGGAACAATGGTTTCGTTTACAGTGGGTGAAAAAAAGAGGCATTCTTGCGAATCTAAAAGCAATGCGATTGGAATCCTTCCTTTGGGAAGCTCTCCAACCCGAACCGGACACGCACCCTCTCAACGGCGATATCCTGCACCCCATTATTCAAGCGGCACTCGTTTCCAAAAACCCAGTCAA
>MNYL01000067.1 GCA_001873075.1 Fibrobacteres bacterium CG2_30_45_31
CAGGTCATCATAGACCTGCGTTGCTTTCTCAAAATTTTGGGCACTCTGGGCCCACGCCCCATTGTAATGATAGAGAGTGCCTAAATCAAAGTAATAAAGAAATTCTGTGTTAGAACCATAAAGATCTTCTTGGTTCTCTACAACCGCTTTGATGCCCGCTTCAAAGCCGCCTTTTTCTAGGGGTTCTGAAAGTTCTTCATAACGCGTCATCGACTTATTCGCACAAGACGAGAGTAACAATGCAAGAGACAGAAAAAGAAAAAGTCGTTTCATGAAGCAGGCCTTCTATTACATCTTCACGGAGCTTTTAGACATATACTTCTTGATCTTCTTGTCACCGATCCAGATTTTTTTGTGGGTCTGAATGTCAATAAGTTCCAAGTCAATCTGATAGAACACAACTTGTTCCTTACCTTCTTGATCCACAATGGAATTGAGAGAACCCGTGAGCATCAGGTCAGCACCGATTTCCTGACCCGCATCCTTGCGTGTTTCTTCAGTAGCATTGCCACCCTGACTTGCAAGCTCATTGCGAATTTCATTGCGAGCTTCTGCATTCGCGACAAAATCCACCTTGCCAGAATTGATAAGCGCCCGTTCCATATCCTTGATGAATGTTTCCACGTTAATATGTTCGTGACTCTTATTGCGAATAGAACCCACTACGATAGTCGGGAGCGTACCGCCACGAGACTGTACCATCTTGTCATACCAAGGCCGAGCGATACAATCATTGATCATTTCATCGGCAACAAGACGGGAATCGGTGTCATTCCACTTGCCAGAAAGATCGATCACAGAATCCGCTTCAACGCGTGTAACCTTTTTGCTATCACCACTGCAACCAAGGAAAGCGGTTACAGCGACGCAAACGGTAATCATTTTGAAAAGTTTAGACATAGTTACCCCTTTGGGAAGAATTTGCTCTTCAGAATTTAGCAAAAAATATATCCCTGACTTTTAAAAGTCCTCTTTTTCGTTTTTCTTCCTTTGAAACCCGCCATTAACCTATTCTAATAATCCTTTCGTCAGAAACATTGCCCGCAGACTATTTGTTTAATTATTTTTTGCTTAGTCATTTGATTCTGATGGAGCAATTATGAATAAATCTGGATTAGTATTAACACTTGCTCTTGCACTTCCCATTTTAGGATTTGCTGGAGAAGGGCGTCCTGTTTTTAGCCCTTGGGCAAGCTTTGGACTAGAACTTGGTGTCGTCGCTCCTGTAAATAATGCTTGGAAAGATGAAACGTCTGCTTTTTTTCAGGGTAGTTTTGTTTCCAATATGCAAATACTTCCACTCATCAGTGTTGTGGGGGAGATTGGCTATTCCGCTCCAGGGAATGGATTCAATGCCGCTTTAGGAGTTCAGCAACAGCTACTCCCGCTTCCCATTACGCCTTTCATTGATGGAATGGCGGGACTCCGCATTGTTCCCGATGATGATCACACGCCCAAATTCGGCGACCGTTTGGGCCCCAGTCTGGGGGTCGATGGCGGTATTTTATTCTTTCGTGAATCCTCGTTCCAGCTTCGTGTAAAAGGCGGGTACGAATGGACATTTAACACGGAAATGGATCACGGTTGGAAAGCCACTATGGCGATTCTTTTCTCTGATACTCGTCCTGGGCTCAAAGCCATTGACGTCAGTCGCTAATACTTTTTAGAGTGCCCTTTAGTAATTTCTAAGCCTTAGTAGAGTCATCGCAATTTCAGCGGGGCGTGGTAAAGCGACGTCCCGATTCATTCCCTGAGGTATTTTGCGAAAACCAACGTTGGCGATTTGTGCATAAATTTTTTCGATGCATTCGAGACTGGGTTTATCTACCGCATTTTGCAACAAATTAAGCACAATCAGCCCTGCCCCGTAACGCTGGGCAGAATCACAAAATTGAGGAATGGGCCCTATTTCAGCTTCGACAAATCCAATTTGGAGACGCCCGCCTTGAACGCGCACTTTCACTTGACGTTCCACAGGAGATGTTGGCCGCACATGGGGCAAAAGTTCTTCCACATAAGCAAGTAGCGAGCGGCTCAAACCTTGAATGAACGGCGGGTGATCTTCTGGTAAGCGGTGAGGGGGTTCACTCGCACAAATTTCCTTCGCCCGATGGGTGGCCCATTCCGGTTGGTATTGATTCATCACAATTACCGTATCAGCCACATTCAAATAGTCCCCGCAAGCACCTGCCACTAGCACAATGTTCAAGCCAAGACTCGTAAGTTCTCTTGCTCTGTCAATCAGAGGAATCAAGGGTTCCCGAGAGGCCCCCACCAATTTTTGCATACGCGGATCGCGAATAAGAAAATTCACCGCCGAGGTATCTTCATCAATAAGCACCGTATGAGCCCCGAACTCAATAGCCTCTAAAAGGTTAGAAGCTTCGCTCGTAGACCCTGAAGCGGAGAGCGTCGAAAAGTTTTCCGTTGAAATTCCAGAAGGTAATTCACGAACGAGAGGAGCGATGCGCGTATTCCGGACACTGCGCCCCCCTTCATCGCAAATTCGAACTGCCGTGGAATCCACTACAATCCATTCCCGTCCATCCCCAGGAATATGAGGGTACACCGCTTTTTCTAAAGCCGAAAGCAATGTCGATTTTCCGTGGTACGCACCCCCTGCAATAACAGTGATTCCCTTGGGAATGCCCATCCCTGTAATTTCACGGCCACAGGCCTTAAGGGTCACTCGCATTTCAGGAGGACTCTTAAAAGAAACTGCCGAAGCTAAAGGTAATTCGGAAATGCCCGATGCTCTGGGTAGAATGGCTCCATCGGGAACAAAAGCGACTAATTTCGCCATCTCCAAAGCAGCAAGGAGTTCTGTGCGCACTTCTAAACTTTCAATATGACGTCTGGCAGACTCTATGGCACCCTCTCCAAAGCAATACAGAGAGGTTGAAAGAGTATCGGGTAAAATGCTGGTCAGTATATCACAAGCGTTCGGGACATCAACCATGCGGTGATCGCCAGGGAGCTTCACCCAAAGAGTCGCTTCTACGATAGCGACACCCTCATTTTCCGACGGTCCACCCACCCACAAAGAATTGCGCGTCAAAATTTCTTGGCCTGGATTCGCAATGGAAATCGGGAAATCCACACCCACAGACTGAGCGGTAATTTCCTCGGCAAGTCTTCGAAGCAAAAAATCTGCAAGGGCGAGGCGTTTTACCGCATTATTCGCCAATTCAGGGGAAAAACCCAAAGCAGAAAGCGGGATCCGAAATTTAAGGCGCGAGGGAGGCGCATAAGGATCTCCCTGCACATGCAAGAATTCTAATTCAAAGTCGCCAAATTTCCACGTTTTCTGCGCAAGACTCTTGTATAAACCATAACTTTTGCCCGTCAGAGAACGCAATTTCTGATATATTTCTTTCATTACTGACAAAGGTACATTTTATATGTTTTTTTGCCCTTTCTATTTGTTTTTTGATTTCCCCAAAGTCTTCTTTTGATGTTAAAACTAAGGTTACACAACACCATGCCCCCTTTAGTTTTATATCTTAAAGGGAAATATGTTTCAGGAGCTTATTTATGAAATCTCTTTCTAAATGCCTTTCGTTAAGTGCTCTCACCGTTGCACTCTGTGCTTTTGTTGCCATGGCAGATGAAGAACCACCCCCACGTGGCGGCGTTGGTAAAGTGACTATCATCACAGATCCTCCTAACAGCCAAGTGTTCCTTGGCGGCGAAGATCTAGGGAAGAGCCCGATCATCGAACGTGAATTTAAATCCGGTCGTCACACTCTGGTTGTGGTTGATCAGGGTTTCGAGTTGGTCAATGAGCGCTTTAACGTTTGGCCGAACAAGGTCAATACTTTTGGTGGCAAGACCGTGATTCCTAAAGGCGATATCAAAGTCACCACCAATCCTGGCAAATGTGTCATCTACGTGGATGGCGATAATGCAGACAAGACCGATGGTGCCCCTCTTACTGTTCACAATCTCGATGCCGGTGACCACATGGTTCGCGCTGAATGCAGCAACCGCAAGAGCGTAGAACAGTTGGTAAAAGTCGAAGGAGAAAAGACCGTGGAAGTCTTCCTCGATGCCACAGGCAAGAAAAAGTAATTACAAATTTGATTTTCTTGAAAAGGCCGGGTTCATTGCCCGCCTTTTTTATTTTTAGAGGTGCCCATTATAAAAAAAGACGAACACTTTCGTATTCGTCTTTTTCGAGGCAACGCTCAGACTCGAACTGAGGAATGAGGCTTTTGCAGAGCCGTCCCTTACCAACTTGGGTACGTCGCCATAAGTGGGAACAATTATAAATAAAATTTTTTTATTTTCCAAGGCACTTATGTGGATTGCATCTCTGAAACAAGCTTTACTGATGAAAGCGATGGAATGGTGGATTCGAAGTCTCCGTATCAAAATCGTGATGCCCTCGAATTTTGAGCCTGGGGTATTGGCCTTGTGGCACAGAGATCTCGCCGCTTGTACCGCGGCCTTTAAAGACAAAAATGTCCATGTGCTTATTTCTCAAAGTGCTGATGGAGAAAAATTTGCAAAAATTGCCGAAGCACTTGGTTATGAGGTCTCTCGAGGTTCCAGTAGCCACGGTTCTCTCCATATTCGGCACCTGCTAAAATCGTTGCATGAAAAACGCAATGTGGGCATGGCTCTCGATGGGCCCAAAGGTCCTGCTTTTGAGGCAAAACCAGGGACTCTTTGGCTTATTAATAAATCCAACCGGCCCGCGTGGATGTTATCCCCAAGCTATGGAGCCCACACCCAATTGAAATCTTGGGACAAATCCATTATTCCTTTTCCTTTTTCGAAAATTGTGATGAATTTCGATCCCGTTCCTTCATTCAAAAAAAATGCATGCTCATTCCACTGAGCTCCGTTTTTCCAATTTCCCTTTAGTATTTTTGTCTTGTTCAGCATGGAGAAATCGTGACCTTATTTGCAAAATTTGTAGCCTTTGATTTAGAAACCACAGGCCTTACCGCACAGAAAGATGAAATCATCGAAATCGGGGCTGTCAAGTTTACCGTAGAATCTGTTGATGGAATTATACGTCCCAAAAAGCTTACCGAATTTCAGACATTTGTGCGTCCCAATATGCTCATCCCAGCGGATGCATCAAAAGTGAATCACATTACGGATGACATGGTGGAAAATGCGCCACCGATCGCCGATGCTCTCCGTAGGTTTACTGGTTTCTGCGGTCTCGATACCATTCTTACCGCTCACAATGCGGACTTTGATGCGGGGTTCTTGCGCGTTGCTTATGAAAAGAATCCACAATTGCTTCCCGGAAATCCGATTGTGGATAGCCTCCGCATTTCAAAAACAATTCTCCCGGAACTCAAATCCCACAAGTTGGGCGATCTTGCCCGTATGTTTAAAAAATCCAAGAATCAGATTGGGATGGAAATTTCATCGGATGCGATGCACCGTGCGGTCTATGACTGCGAAATGCTCATGGAAGTGTTCGTGGCGTTGCTCCGCCGCCGTATCCGCGAGAGCGATTGGGATATGTCAAAAATTCTCCCTTGTATTACCAAGCAAGGTTCAGAGCCCGCCTACATCAGAAAAGGGAAATAGATCCTTTTTTCTTTGCTTTTAAAAACACAAAAAACCGTCTTTCGAAAAAGACGGTTTTTTAATGTTTTTCTGCGTTAAATGCCGAGTTCGTGAACCACGGCAAAAATGCCGCGCTTCATAATGGTGCGAAGACCAGCATTGCTAACGCGAAGAGTAACCCAACGATCTTCTTCAGGAACGAAGAATCGCTTGGTTTGAAGATTCGGCAATTGCTTTATCAACTTCTTACGATGGGAGTGGGAAACCATGTTACCCACGAGACCGGCTTTGCCGGTAACTTCACAAATACGGCTCATACAAAAACTCCGTGTTTTTTAGACAAGCGCAATTTTAGTTAATAAAATGCAAACCGTCAATGCTAATTTTGAAGTTCTGGAGGCAATTGGAACTTGATCTGTTCTTTCATGGTCACCCAATCTATCACATCAACGCCCTTAAAGTGGTTTTTAATCCACTCCACAACTTCTTGAACAAGGACTTCAGGAGCACTTGCTCCACTAGAAAGTCCGACGGAATCAACGCCTTCAAACCACTCCAGACGCAAATCCCGGACCGAGGCAATGAGTCGACTGGGAATCCCTTTTTCTTCCCCTAATTCACGCAAACGGGAAGAATTTGAAGAATTACTCGCCCCCACCACCAATAAAAGATCTACTTGAGTGCAAAGTTCCGAAACGGCAGCCTGACGATTGCCAGTAGCATAGCAAAGATCACCCCTTTCAGGCCCAACAATAGAGGGAAAACGTTCATGAAGTGCGTCAATAATCAGGCGTGTTTCTGCGACTGAAAGCGTTGTCTGCGTAATGTAAGCGAGCGCATTTTCATCAGCCACTTGCAGTTTATGGACCTCTTCAACACTACGAACTACCGTAATGGCACCCAACGGCAACTGTCCCACAGTGCCCTCGACCTCCGCATGACCCGAATGACCGATCAAAATGAGATTACGGCCTTTGCTAAAATGACGTTTGGCACTCGAATGTACTTTTTTTACCAGAGGACATGTGGCATCAAGAACATGTAAGTGACGATCTGCTGCCGCTTGATAAACATTCTCTGCCACCCCGTGAGCGGAAAAAATAACAGTGGCGTATTCTGGAACATCATCAATTTTTTCAACGAAAATAGCTCCCAAATCCCGCAAGCGATCTACCACAAACTGGTTATGTACAATTTCATGGCGAACATAAATAGGACGCCCAAACTTGACAATCGCCCCTTCTACAATATGAATGGCCCGATCAACGCCGGCGCAAAATCCTCTTGGGTTGGCTAAAAACAATCGTTTCATACAGACTTATTCAAGCCTTTGAGGTAGTTCAGAAACGCATCATAGGAAGCGACAATTTTTTCTCTTTCATGGTTCAAAAATCCGCGAACGAGCTTAATATCTGGAATGAACCTAGAGTTAAAATCCATAGGGGTATTAATCTTTGCAATAGCCCCTTCGCGCAGAAGAGCGTCTATGGAATCGGTTTGTCCACGAGAGAAGGGCCCCACACAGGTGGAAACACCCATTTGCAAAGGTTCCCAAAAATCATGCACTCCCAAAGTTCTTGCAAAAGAGCCTCCCACAACAGCGGTTTTGGAAATCGCCAAAACATCTTTAGTTTGACCAAAAGAAGACACAAGCGAAACCGCTCCTTTTTCCACAGAAGGCCAATCTACCACCACCATTTCTTGATCGCGCATTTGTTCGCGGAACGCGGCGAGTTCTTCTGGCCGACGAGGAATCAGTACGACCGCTTCGTCGTGTTGCAAGGCAGCCACTAACATGCGCTGTAAGCTCGCCCATTCTTTAATATGCATAGACAAAAAGGCGGTGTCCACTTTCGGATTTTGAGGAAGTTCTACTTCTTTCCCAGAACGTGCCCACGCCAATAATTTCCAATCGCCACCAATGATCGCTTTCACAGGAAAAGTGAACTCCCCAGCAGCTACGAAGCGCGTTAAATCGGCACCGGTTTGCATACTTGCGAAACCAATGGAGGAGAGCTCTGAGCAATCCACGCAACGATAAAAGCGTCCAGAGATCAGCGCCACAGAAGGTTCCAACATCAATTTTCGCATCGTAGAGAGGTAACCCGGCCAAAGTTCATTCTCTGCAAGAACCAAGGCGATCGGCATCACCGTCTTAACGAAGCGAGTCATCGCTTGAGGTGTATCCACAGGGGCCAGAGCAGCTTCAATCGAAGCCCCGGAAGCTTTCAAAAATTCTACAACTTCCATTTTTTGACTGGTAATCAAAATGCGAGGGCAACTCGGAAGGTCCTCTTGCAAACATTTGGAAAGATTGAGAAGCATACGGCATTCGCCAAGACTTGCACCATGAAGCCAAAGAAAGGGGCCCTCAGGCCATGGACCTTCTAAACGGCTATTTATTTTGAATCGTGCATTCAAAACAGGCACTTTGGCCGCGGCCCAAGCGGCGGCACCAAAAGCACCGCGAATCACATTTATACCTATCATCGATGCACTCCTTAAATATAGGAGGAGATGACTCTGGGGAAAGGCCCAGCCATCCCCCGCATTATGAGAGCTAAACTATAAAACAAAAGCCACCCCCATGTCCATCGATCAGCCATAATTGCTGTAAAAAAAGTTTTTCTTGGGTATTGAGGGCTATTTTCCATAAGTTTCGAGAAAAAAGCCCGAGAAAAAAAGGCCGGAGTACGAGCCTCCCAATTCAAAAAGGCCTCCCCGAACTGTTTTTTCAAAAATAAATCTTCTTGCATCGCCAAAAGTACTATAAAAAAGACAAACCCAAAAACAAAGACAAATAACAGGGGTTGCCAGCCCAAATGTACCAAGGCAAAACCACAACCCACAAACATATTGGAAAGGTAAAGGGGGTGGCGAATTTTCGAATAAATTCCCCAAGTCACCAATTCTGGAGCAAGTAACTCCTTACCGCGCGTATGATCCCCAATATCTCTGCGCGCCTCTATATGCAAAAAAATCCCCAATAAAATCAAGAAATATCCCGAAACGGAAATGAAATTTTCATTGGCGGGTACAATCGCAAGCGCCACCGCAAATAGTCCCAACACCCAACCGCGAAAACGATACAAACGATTCACGCCCCGACCTCCACACATTCCAATCTGGAAAGCAAAGAGGCGTCAAGTTCTTCGTGACTCGTGAGTAAAACCCACTTTCCTAAAGCATCGGCGGAGTCCAAAAATGCGGCAAGGAGAGGCGTTCTATCTTTGCGCGCAATAAAGGCAAAAGGCTCATCCAGAAGAAGCAATTTCGAAGGAGAAGCAAGGGCCCAAAGGAGGGCCAACCGAGACTTTTCTCCGCCAGAATATCCGTCCTTATAAAGCAATTTACTCGCCCCAGAAACCGTTAAAAAATGTTCAAGAACAGCGTCGTTGGGGGAGTGCTTTTTTCGCAAATCCAATTGCCGACGAAGCCATTCCAACGGGGGCAAATAGACCTCTTGGGAGACCAAAAAGATACCCTCTTCGACTAAAGATTCAGGGAGCTGAATTTTCCCGGAATCAGCCTCTTCCAAGTTTGCAATCAACCGGAGAAGGGTGGTTTTCCCCGCCCCATTAGGGCCACAAATCAGAAGGTGTTTACGAGGAGTCGGCATCCAGCGTTCATTCTTGTTTTTAAACACAGGAACTTCAGACCCTTGGTAACCAAAAGACACAGCCTCAAGAGAAATCGCTTCACCTGCACTCAAACCGTGTTCGCCGCGAGAGGGGTATAAGGAAAGAACGGTTAAAAGATGATAAGCACTTTTGACCATGCGGAGTTGGGGCACCAATCGAGTGCATTCTTTGACAGGTTTGTAGCACAAAAAGAGGGCAGAGCAATACAAAATGAGCCCTTCTGGATTCATCCAACCCATGGCAATCATCCAGGCACAAAACGTGAGCACGACCACCATCGAAACCAGAGAAAGGGTCTCCATAGACTGGGAAAGCATGACTTTCTTACGCCCCACATGAAGCCCAATGGAGAATAATTCTCGAATGCGACTCAAAAGCGTTTGAGAAGCCGCGATGCGTTCAAAAGGGGAACTCCAGGAATGAAAAATCTTTTTGGCCGTTTCAAGAGACGTTCTAAGCTCCCCCTGTTTCACCATTTGCCCCTCCACAGCGGGCCCCATGGAATGCAATTTTCGCTGCACATAGGCAACAATCGGGAGTACAACAAATAAGAGAACTATCGTCAAAGGGGTCGATAAGTAAAAAAGCACTGGAAAAAAGACCAAAAGTTGGAGAATCGCCTGCAACGCTTGCATAAGAGCCTCCCCGCTTGAGGGTAGAATCTGAGTCGCAT
>MNYL01000031.1 GCA_001873075.1 Fibrobacteres bacterium CG2_30_45_31
CGGGGCCTATCAACGTGGATGACCCGCGCATTCGAGTGCCGGATCATGCGCATACTTATCAGGATATGGAATCTTTGATCGGCCGTTTTAAGACCGTGTATGAAGGAATTCATGTTCCTGCGGGTGAATATTATTCGAGTTCTGAAGTGGCCAACGGGGAACTGGGTTTCACGCTTGTGTCGGATGGTTCCGGTAAACCATGGCGCGTGAAGGTGCGTCCCCCTTGTTTGACTCAGTTTGCAGCATTCGATGAGCTGATTGACGGGGCTTTACTCGCGGACTCCATGGCGTGTCTTTCCAGTATCAATATTATTGCGGGAGAACTTGACCGATGAATGAATATCAAGGGCATCTCCATTTTGTTGCCAACAATACACTCACGTTGGATAAGGGTCCCTCGGCCGTTGTAGAAACACTGCCGAATCCTGCAGATCAATTGGGTCACAAACATCCTCCCGTAGCGCAGCCTTCCTGGAAGGAAATCGCGCCGAAGCTTGAAAGTCCAGAAGTGAAACTTCGCATTGCCGATATGCTTTCGCGTTATCCGCAAGCTCAGGGTGCTTTGCTCGAAGTGCTTTGGATCGCTCAGGAAGCATTGGGCTGGGTTCCTCGCGAAGCGATTCGCTGGGCCGCCGGCGTTTGTGGCTGTTCTCCGGCACATGCTTTTGGTGTCGCCACATTTTATACCATGTACAAACATGCTCCCACGGGCCGCTTTCTGCTGCAGTTCTGCCGCAATATTTCGTGTCACGTGATGGGCGCTCCCGATGTGATCGGTTACACAGAAAAGACTTTGAACATCAAAACGGGTGGAACGACTCCCGATGGCCTTTTCACGCTGGTGCAGGTGGAATGCCTCGGGGCGTGTGGCAACGGCCCCGTGATGCTTGTGAATGATGAATTTGCAACGGATGTGGAAAACGGCAAACTGACTTTGAAGCCGGGAGTGGGACTCACTCCGGAACGCATTGATAAGATTCTCAAGTGGTGCTATGCTCGTGAAGCGGAATTCAAAGTGGAGCCATCGCGCGATGCTTTAGGCGGTGTTGTCAATGGTCATAAGGGTCACTCCGGTGCCCCCGGTGCCTCCGCAAAATCGCAAGTGGCAGACTATGCGCCCCCATGCCCGATTCTCGGTGTGAAGGCCGTTGCTTCTGAAGCGGGAGTGACGCTCACTTGGAAAGGAGCCCCGGAGTTCACCCAGATTGCGGTGGAACGATTAGAGGGCTCTTCTTGGAAATCAATTGGTGCGCCAGGTCTCAAGGACAAAGAATTCATTGATGCCACAGGTAAAGCGGGCAGCGAATATCGTATGATCGCCACCAGCGGCGCGCGTGTGGCAAAACCCTCGGCTGTGGCCAAGGCTATAGAGAAGGCAGGCTGATCATGGCAGAAACAGTGAAAGTCTGTACGGGAAACTTCGGCAAAGGAGCACAGGATATTGCGGTTTATCGCAAGCTGGGTGGCTACGCCAATATTTCTTCGCGTCTTTTTGATCTTTCCCAGTTTGAAACGATTGATATCGTGCAGCGCTCCGGTCTTCGCGGCCGCGGCGGTGCCGGGTTCCCGACGGGGATGAAATGGAGCTTTGTGCCGCGTGGTACGGGAAAGCCCGTTTACATTGTGGTGAACGCAGATGAAGGCGAAGGTGGCACTTTTAAGGATCACCGCCTGATGCTGGAAGACCCCCACCGTTTGATTGAAGGCTTGATTATCGCTGCCTGGGCGTTGGGAGCTCGTTCGGCTTACATTTATGTGCGCGGAGAATTTCTTCCTAGCATAGAGACGCTGAATAAGGCTTTGAATGAGGCCTATGCGGAGCATTTGTTGGGTGAGAATATCGGTGGCACTGCATTCAGTTTCGATATTTTTGTGCACCGTGGCGCAGGAGCTTATATCTGCGGCGAAGAAACCGCATTGATCAACTCTCTTGAAGGGCAGAAAGGACAGCCGCGTTTGAAGCCGCCGTTCCCTGCGGTGAATGGAGCTTGGCAGTTGCCGACTTGTGTCAATAACGTAGAAACGTTGATGGCTCTGCCCTGGATTTTTGAGCATTCCCCAGAAGCTTACGCCGCCATGGGAACGCCGCGTTCCAACGGCACCAAGGTGTTTTGCGTTTCCGGCAATGTGAAAAAGCCGGGTGTCTATGAAGCCCCTCTCGGTATTCCGCTGATGGAAATGCTCACGTCTTCCGAATATGCGGGTGGTATTGAGGGTACGCTCAAAGGAGTTGTTCCGGGGGGTTCTTCTACGCCGGTCCTTTTGCCTTCGGAATGCGAAAAAGCCATTCTCGATTATGAAAGTCTCGCCGCTCTCAAAACCATGCTGGGTTCCGGAGCGATCATCGCTTTCAATGAAAAGTGTGATGTGGTTCAACTGCTGGGAGTTCTCGGTAATTTTTATACTCATGAATCTTGTGGGCAGTGTACGCCGTGCCGTGAAGGAACAGGCTTTGCGAACCGCGTCATGCATGCCCTTTTGCGCGGAGAAGGTCACGATGGAGATCTCGAATTGCTTTTAAGCATTGCAGATCAGTATAACGGGACGACCATTTGCCCTCTCGCTCCCGCCCTCGGAATGCCGATCACGGCGTTCATCAGTAAGTACCGCTCGGAATTTGAAGCATACATCGCCAAAAATCCGAATCACGCCTCTCCCCGCGTGAATGCCACAATTCGTCCTGGAGCATTCTGGTAATCCTATGAGCAACCATTATAATATGCCGCATCTTCCGTCTTCTAGCAGCCCCTTGGTGACAATCAAGGTGGATGGCAAGGACGTGCAGGTTCCCGGCGATACCAATTTGCTGGAGGCCCTTCAGGCCGTCGGTATTGAAACGCCACACATTTGTTATCACCCTTATCTTCCCGTTTCCGGTAACTGCCGCCAATGTTTGGTGGAAGTGGAAGGCCCTCGCGGTATGGGCTTGGTGATTTCGTGCTACACTCCTGTGAAAGCGGGTATGGTGGTGGCGACACCGGCCTCCAGTCAGCGTGTGAAGAGTACTCGCAAGGCGGTTTCGGAATTCATGCTGGTGAATCATCCGCTGGATTGCCCGATTTGTGATAAAGCGGGCGAATGCACTTTGCAGAAAAATTACATGGAAGCAGGTCAGAACGAATCTCGCCTTCGCGGTGAAGTGGGAAAACACTATCACGGAAATCCAGACAATGAGTTTGTGGATTCCAAGGGACAGACTCGCGGCGGTAAGCGCGTGGATCTCGGCCCTCGCGTTTTGCTCGATGAAGAACGCTGCGTGCAGTGTGACCGTTGCGTACGCTTTATGCGCCATGTGGCAGGGGATGAGCAACTTCAATTAGCGGCTCGCAGTGATCATACTTATATTACGACGTTCCCTGGTGAAAAACTGGATCACGAATATGATTTGTGCGTGACGGACATTTGCCCCACGGGTGCCTTGACGGGCAAATATTTCCGCTTCCAGCAGCGCGTCTGGATGCTTTCCCGCACGCCTTCCGTTTCCATGGACGACTCTCTCGGGGCGAACATTTGGATCGATCACAATGAGGGACATGTCTGGCGTCTGATGCCGCGTTGTAACCCCGAAGTGAACCGTAGCTGGCTTTCCAATACAAGTCGCCTCGCCTTTGAAAAATT
Organism: Fibrobacteres bacterium CG2_30_45_31; assembly: GCA_001873075.1. Lineage (GTDB taxonomy): Bacteria > Fibrobacterota > Fibrobacteria > Fibrobacterales > Fibrobacteraceae > UBA1313. Next base: position 3,619 of record MNYL01000031.1, read on the forward strand.
CGCAGAGAATCGTCTCCCGGCTTCCGATATTGAATCCGTGAAGTTAGCATTACAGACTCAAGGAAAAGTGGCTCTTGTCGCTGGCGGTGAATGCACACTCGAAGATATCGTCGCATTGAAAATGCTGAAGGCTTCTCTGGGGGACCGCGCAGAAATTTTTGTGGGTTCCTTCCGCCCGGTGGTTGCCGCTGATGGCATCGCGAAAAGCGGAGATCCGGTGGCGAATCGCGCGGGCTTCAAACTTTTGGGCCTTGCTGCGGATAACCTTGCGGATCTGGTGAAACGCGCTTCTGAATTCAATACGCTCATGACTATCAATAATGACCTTTGGGGTGATGATGCCAATCAGGCGAAAGCCCTCGAAGGGATTGAAAATCGCATCACTCTTGCCGCATTTAATACGGAGACTGCCCACAAGGCAAACGTCGTCTTTGGTGTGAACCACTGGAGCGAAGTCACGGGTACCATGGTGAATTGCAATGGTATTCTGCAAAAGCTTTCGGCGGCGCCCACGGCCCCTGATGCAGAACTGATTCCTACGTTTCAGGCACTCTCCATATTTGCAGGAACTCCGATCACCGAAGCGCTTGAAGCATTCAAAGTCGCATCGAAAGAGGTTCCGGTTCTCTTGGGACTTTCTTATGAAACCATCCGTAGCACGGGCGCAAAGCTCGATGGAGTGCAGGCATGATGGAAATCATTAATTCGAAACACTGGATTGAATGGCTGCTGATTGTGGCCAAGTTCGCCTTTGCTTTTGTTCCAGTCCTGTTCATTTTATTGTTGATCCCTATGGAACGCCGTGGCGCTGGTTTTATACAGGATCGTCAGGGCCCGAATCGTTCTTATTTCTGGCTGCCGTACTTTGGTCGCATTCGTCTTTTTGGCTGGGTGCAGAATGCGTGCGATGGCTTGAAGTTGTTCACGAAGGAAATTTATGCGCCGAACGGTGTGAACAAAATTCTCTTTGCGCTCGCGCCTGCAATTCCTTTTGTGATTGTGCTTATTTCGCCTTGTGTGATTCCTTGGTTCGCGCCGATGGTTTTCACGATGGGCGATCAGGTCGTTCGCGTTTCCGGGAATACGGTGGATTCCGAAGTGGGAATTCTATTGCTCTTTGGTCTTTCGTCTCTCTCTGCTTACGGCGCTGTGCTTGCTGGCTGGGCTTCTAAATCCAAGTATTCTTTACTCGGTGGTCTTCGCACGAGTGCGATGACGATTAGTTACGAAGTCTGTCTCGGTCTTTCGATCATGGGCATGTTGCTGATGGTGGGTAGTTTCCGCATCGACGATATCATTGCCTGGCAAGAAGCTCACGTTTGGGGCATTGTGGCTCAGCCAATTGCCTTCTTCTGCTTTTTGATTTCCATGATTGCAGAAACCGGGCGCGCTCCTTTTGACGTTGCTGAAGGCGAGCCGGAATTGGTCGCTGGGTTCCACACGGAATATGGCGCCATGCAGTTCGGTTTGTTTTACATGGGTGAATATAGCCACATAGGAATCAATAGTATTTTGGTCGCTTGTTTGTTCTTGGGCGGCTACTCTGTACCTTTCTTCTCTCAGACGACGATACAAGCGAACATGGGCTATTCTCTCGCTGTACTTTGCGGCGTATTTATCCTTTTGATTCTTACGTTTTTGCACATGATTTATCGCTATTCTCGTTGGTACAAGACCAGTGCCGCGACGAATAAAACAGTGATTCTTCGCGAATATTCTTTGTACAAGTTGCTGGGTTGGGTGGCTATTCCTGCTTTGGCTATCATCGGTGTCGCTTCTGCGCTATTCATTCACCCGGAATTCACCTTGGTGGATGGAAAAGCGGTGTATGGACTTGGAATTGCTTTTGGCACGGCGCTGATTCAGATTTTGGTGCTTTTGGTGAAGGCTTGTTTCTTCTGCTTTGTGTGGATTTGGGTGCGCTGGACTTTACCTCGATTCCGCTATGACCATGTGATGAATTTAGGTTGGAAGGTTATTTTGAATATTGCCCTCGTCAATCTTGTGATCACTGCAGTGGTAGCAAAGCTCGTATTAGGAGGCAACTAATGGTTCGCCAAATTAAGCAAACGCCGATGAACTGGGTGGAGCGCCTTTATATTTTTGAGGCTTTCCGCGGTTTGTTTACGACGCTGAAGCATTTTCTTCGCGGTCTTTTTCGCTATGAAACTTTGCCCACGGTTCCTTATCCAGAAATCAAACCGGAAATTCCGAGAGATTATCGTGCGAAACACCGTTTGATGCTTCGCCCGGATGGGACCCCGCGTTGTGTCGCTTGTTTCATGTGCGCGACGGCCTGCCCTGCTCATTGTATCTACATTGAAGCGGCCCCCTCTGTAGATGGTCGCATTGAGAAGCGCGCGGTGCGTTTTGATATTGATCATTTGGTTTGCGTGTTTTGCGGTCTTTGCGTAGAAGCTTGCCCCGTCGATGCCATTCGTATGGATACTCAGGACACGAGTTATGTGCACCGCAATCGTGAAGACTTTATAACACCGATGTATGATCTCACCGCATGGGATCCTAAACAATATCCTCAGAATGACACTCAGAGCCAGGTGGCTCCGGGCGGCAGTAAAAATCAGCAGGCTCTTGAAGCTTGGGGACTGAAGGTACACTAATGCTTGCGCTAATTTATTTTCTCATTTTAGGTGTGATCGCTGTGGGCGGTGCGCTTTGTGTGCTCCTTTCCAAACATCCTTTGTATGGAGCCCTCTCTTTGGTGGTGACCATGCTTTCTCTCGCAGGTATTTATGGTCTCCTCGGCAGTCCCTTTGTGGGCGTCGTGCAGGTGATGGTTTATGCGGGAGCGATTATGATGCTTCTCACTTTTGTCATTATGGTGCTCAATGGCGCAAGGGATAATCGGACGCCCCGTTTTGACAAAATTTCACTCTTTGTGATTCCTGCGATCATTCTCATGGCTTTGATGTTGAGCTTTTTGATTCTCCGGACTCCGCTCGTGTTTAATCCAGAGACCGCCCGTGGCACGGTTTCGCTGACTGCGGCGACCCTTTTTGATACTTCGGCGAGTGGCCCCGGCTATTTTCTGCTTTTCGAAGCGATCGGATTGCTTTTGCTTTCCGCCATGGCGACCGCGGTAATTCTTGCGAAGAAAAAATTAGGTTCTCCTGAAACTTCTGATTCTGAGGAGGTACACTGATGGAACTCCAGCCAGTTTACATTCAAATTCTTGCTTTGATTCTTTTTGCTTTGGGAATTGCGGTGACGCTTTCCCGTCGCAATGTGTTCTTTGTGTTGATGGGCATTGAACTTGCTCTCAACGCAGTGAACTTAAGCTTGGTGGGCTTTGCAAAAACGCTCCCTGCTATGACGAGTATCACAGGCCAAATCATTCCTCTCTTCACGATTGGTGTCGCTGCCGCTGAAGCGTGCGTTGGTCTCGCTGTGGTTATTCTGATTTTCCGTAGTCAGGATAGCGTGGATATTGACACTTATTCTAACATGAAGGGGTAACAAATATTATGATTCCTCTTTGGCTCATTCCGCTTTTTCCATTAGTGGGTACGCTGATTCTCGCCGTGATTTCGATTTCTTCTTCGACCAGTAAAAAAGGGGCGAATGAAGGTCTTGTCGGCGGAATTGCTGTGTTGTTCCCGGCGCTCGCCTTTTTGATGGTGCTTCTCCTTTCCTTTGGATTGCCAGATGCCGGTTATCGCGAAACGCTCTGCACTTGGTTTGATATCCAGGCGATTCGCGCCGATTTCGGTTTCCTCTTTGATGGTTTATCTCGCACGATGCTTCTCTTTGTGACGGGCATCGGCACGTTGATTACTCTTTATTCCACGGGTTACATGCATGGGGATCGCGGTTTCGCCCGCTTTTTTGCCTACATCAACTTGTTCCTTTTTAGTATGATCATGCTTGTTCTTTCTGATTCTCTGCCGCTTACGTTCCTCGGCTGGGAAGGGGTGGGACTTTGCTCTTATTTGCTGATCGGTTTCTGGAATTCGGATTTGAAAAATTGCAAAGCAGCGAATAAGGCTTTCATTGTGAATCGCGTGGGTGATTTGGGCTTCCTTTTGGGAATGCTTGCGCTGGTTTCTGTGGGTGGCGTTTCTCTCCTCTCTTATCCGGAACTTGCCGCTTGGCTTGTGAACCCAGCGATGGGGGAACAACTGATGGCGGGCATGCCGCTTCTCACTTTAGCGGGCCTCTTGTTCTTTTTTGGCTGCACCGGCAAAAGTGCACAGATTCCTCTTTTAACTTGGCTTCCCGATGCGATGGCAGGTCCGACACCTGTTTCCGCATTGATCCATGCGGCGACCATGGTGACTTCTGGTGTATATTTGCTCGCGCGCCTTTCTTCTTTGTATGCCATTCTTCCAGAAGTGCTCATGGTCATCACTTTTGTGGGTCTTGCTACAGCATTCTGGGCCGCTATTACAGGGCTTCTTCAGAACGACATCAAGAAGGTTCTCGCTTACTCGACGATTTCTCAATTGGGCTATATGTTCATGGCTGCGGGCGTTGCCGCATTTGATGTTTCCATTTTCCATGTCTTTACCCATGCGTTCTTCAAGGCTGCCTTGTTCTTGGGTGCTGGCGCTGTGATTCATGCCCTCTCCGGTGAACAAGACATGCGGAAGATGGGCGGCATGTTGAAGAAAACGCCGCTCACTGCATTGGTGATGATTTTTGGATGGCTTGCCATTATCGGGTTCCCCGGTTTTGCTGGTTTCTGGTCCAAAGACATGATTCTTGAAAAACTTTATGTTTCCGATCCGGTTTCAGGCCCGATTCTTTATGGTCTCGCTCTCTTGACTGCTGTGATTACGGCTGTCTATATGACGCGTCTCATGATTCTTACCTTCCTCGGTAAGTATCGTGGTGATGCGAGTGCGGAGTGTCATATCCATGAAGCTCCGGCGAGTATGCTGATTCCTATGCTGATTCTCTCCGTGGGTTCTGCTTTTGCAGGGTTCCTTTGGGCGGGGCTTATTCCGGGGGCAGAAATTTTCCGTGAATGGCTTGCTCCAGTACTCAGTACCGCGCAGACGATGGCTCTTGGGGGAGTTCATGAGGGTGCTCCTGTTTCTCCGTGGATCTTTGCAGGTCTCGGTACCGCGGCCGCTTTGATAGGCATAGCGATCGCTTGGAAACTTTATTCTGGTAATGTTCCTGCGCCTAAAGACGACACGGTTCCGAAGGGCAATGCTGCGGATTGGACATTCTTCTTTGATAAATTCCATAACATTTGTGGCATTCAGGAAACGCGATTGGTTGCTTGGTTCTTAGATGTTGTAGTCAATCGTTTCATAATGCTTTTGCAATGGTTTGTGGGTGCGATTGCCATCATCTTGAGTGACGGAGTCCGCTCATTCCAGGTGCGTAAGATTCGTTTGCAGATGGGTTTCAGCATTCTCGGAATGATTCTTGTTATTGTGTTTGTCGCTCTTTACGGAGGGTCGCTCTAATGTTACTTCACCTTCTTGTCTTTGCTCCGTTTCTTGCCGCACTTTTGATGGTGGCGGCTTCGGGCCGTGATCCGAAATCGGCTTCGCGCTTAGCGATTCTTTTGGGTTCTGGTTTAGTGGTAGCGAGCGTTCTTTTGATTCTTGCAGGTTCCACGGCAACGAATCCGGTAGAATGGTTTTTTATTCCCGGATGTGATGCGACGGTTTATTATGTGCTCGCTTCTCATGGTTTCGGCGCTTGGATGGTATTTCTTTCTTGCGTGGTCTCTCTTGCGGCTTTAGTTGCGGGGAAATCCGCCTTTGGTGAAAACTACCGCAATTTTGCGGTCGGTATTTTCGCACTGGTGGGGGCGATGAATGGAACGTTCCTTGCGGGAGATGCAGTTTTATTCTTCTTCTTCTTTGAAGCCATGGTGATCCCTGCAGCTGTGTTGATCGGAGCTTATGGTGGAAAGGACCGCAAATCCGCCTCTTTGAACTTTGCGATTTATACTCTCGTGGGTTCTGCACCAATGGCCATTGCACTCTGGTATCTTCTTGCTAAAGCGGGAAGCTCCAATCCGTTTGCCTTGATGCTTGCGATTCAGTCTTTGCCTGCAAAGGTCCAAAGTATTCTTTTCTTGTGTTTCATCATTGCGTTTTGGGTTAAGACACCTCTTTTTCCTTTCCATGGTTGGCAGGCACAAACCTATGCAGAAGCTCCAGCTCCGCTTTCTGCGATTCTCACGGGTGTCATGTCCAAAGCAGGTGTTTTCGGGTTCTTGTACTGGGTGATTCCTTTGTTCCCAATGGATCATGTGGCAGATAAGATGATGTGGCTTGGTCTTTTGACCGCCGTTTATGGGGCTTTAATG
>MNYL01000173.1 GCA_001873075.1 Fibrobacteres bacterium CG2_30_45_31
TACGTCATTAACCATTACAACCAATTGGAGACTGAACAATGGCACTTAAGAATGAATACCTTCAGAAAGTTTACGACAAAGTCGTTCTGAAGAACAAGGGCGAAGATGAATTCCACCAGGCCGTGCGCGAATTTCTCGAATCCCTTGAACCTGTCGTAGAAAAGGATCCTTCTATCGCTAAGACGGGCATCATTGATCGTATTGTTGAACCGGAACGTCAGATTATTTTCCGAGTTTCCTGGGTAGATGATGCCGGTAACGTGCAAGTGAATCGCGGCTATCGCATTCAATTCAATTCTGCCATTGGTCCCTACAAAGGCGGCATTCGTCTTCACCCTTCGGTGAATGCTTCAATTTTGAAGTTTCTCGGTTTTGAACAAATTTTCAAGAATAGCTTGACCAGCCTTCCTATGGGTGGCGGCAAGGGGGGCTCTGACTTTGATCCTAAGGGCAAGTCTGACAATGAAGTGATGCGTTTCTGCCAGGCTTTCATGACAGAACTTTCCAAGCATATTGGTGCAGATACCGATGTTCCGGCGGGGGATATTGGCACGGGTGCTCGGGAAATAGGTTACATGTTTGGCCAATATAAGCGTCTTCGCAACGAATTTACGGGCGTTCTCACAGGCAAGGGGCTTTCTTATGGTGGTTCCCTCGCTCGTACAGAAGCAACGGGCTATGGACTCCTCTATTTCACACGCGAAATGCTTAAGAACATGAAGAACGATACTCTTAAGGGTAAGACTGTTGTGATTTCTGGTTCGGGCAACGTGGCTATTTATGCAACCGAAAAGGCTCAAATTTTTGGTGCCAAAGTTGTGACCGCTTCTGATTCTAACGGCTACATTTACGATCCTAAGGGGATTAATCTTGCTGTGGTGAAACAGATCAAGGAAGTGGAACGCGGCCGTATTTCTGAATATGCCAAGCGCGTTCCCGGTTCTGAATATCATGAAGGATGCAAAAATGTCTGGACAGTGAAGTGTGATGTGGCTCTTCCTTGCGCTACTCAAAACGAATTGGATCTTACCGGCGCTCAGGCGTTGATCAAGAATGGTGTTTTTGCTGTCGCTGAAGGTGCCAATATGCCTTCTACTCCGGAGGCGATCGAAGCTCTGCAGAATGCGGGTGTTCTCTTTGGGCCTGCCAAGGCTGCTAACGCAGGGGGTGTTGCCACTTCCGGTCTCGAAATGAGCCAAAACAGCGAACGTTTGAGCTGGTCCTTTGAGGAAGTGGATAAAAGACTGGAAACGATCATGATCAACATCTTCCACAATGCTTACAATGCCTCCAAGGAGTACGGGCATGAAGGGAACCTGGTCATGGGCGCAAATATCGCAGGATTCAAAAAAGTCGCTGATGCCATGAAGTGGCAGGGTGTTGCTTATTAATCTGTTCTCTAACGGTTATTTTCCGCTGTGAAAATAACTTTTTGGTTCTAAAAGGAATAAGCCTCTGAGTCACTTTTCAGAGGCTTATTCTAATTTAGACTATTCTCATTTTTGAAGAAAATGAACGTACAATTTGTGTGCTTTTGAGATTTTTTCAAAAATCGAATTTATATTCCAAAGCGGTTCCTTACATGATTTGAGTGTAAGGTTGGTTGTGTTCGAAATTTGGAATAACGCTTTATGTTCTTATTTAATGAACGCTTGATGTTTCGTGCGCTTTTGTTGGTAGTTGCCGGTCTTTTTTTGATCTTCATGCCAGAATTGGTACCTGACGACTACAGTATCCTTTCTATGACATCTTATTTCTTAGGGGTGGCTCTTTTGATTGGAATTTCTTTTTTTGCGAAGTTTCCGCCAGTAAAGCGATCAAAAAAAATACGCAATGATATTGAAATCCCCCCTGCTGATGCAACGGTTGTTGTTTCTCGAGATTATCATAAAGATTTTTTGGAAAAAGAAGAATTATTGCAGTTCATGTTTGATGTATCTACTGATGGATTGTGGCGTTTTGATCTTGCTTCTGGCAAAGTGCATTGGTCTGAACAATCGACGGCGATTTGTGGAATTGGCAAGGAATTAGGTGATTCTTTTGAGGTGCTCAAGTCTAGTATGTTTGAGAGTGATCGCAAAGATTTTTTAAAATTGTTGTCCGAGTCTCTAGAAAAAAATCGACAATTCTTTCAAGAAATTCGAATCTATGATCGCGAAGGAAACACTCGCATTATATTGTTATGCGGAAAACCTCAGTATAACGAAGAGGGACGTGCCATCCGGATGGTGGGTACATTGGCTGATGTGACTGCGAAGAAACAAGTAGAGCGCAATCTTTTTTATTCCTCTTTTCATGATGCGTTAACGGGTGCTAAAAATCGGCAATTTTTCTTAGATCGAATTGATGAAGACTTGGTGCGTACGGGAGCAAGACCGGATTATCTTTTTGGGGTTATTCTCATTGATCTGGACCATTTTACAGCTATTAATGATTCATTCTCTCATTTAGTGGGCGATAAGTTGCTTCGTACTATTGCTGATCGAGTGCTGCAAAGCTGTCGTCAGAATGATATTGTGGCTCGTGTGGGTGGTGATGAGTTTGGTATTATTCTCCGTGATATTCAGGGACATGGTTCAGAGGGAGAAGTACAGGCGATTGTGCGTCGTTTGCAAAGTGAAATTCGTCGTCCGTTTTTGATTGATGGCAATGAGATTTTAGTGACTGCCGCTATGGCAGTGATTTTTAACAAAGATTTTAAAGATGTGGAGAGTCTCCTCGCGAGTGCCGATGCGATGCTGAGACAAGCGAAACGTGTGGGCAATGGGGGCATTCAGTTCTTTGCCAGTGGCATGCGTGAAAAGGCGATGGAACTTTACAAGTTGGAAATGGAAATTCGGAAAGCCATTCAGAGTCAGGAATTTATATTGGTGTACCAACCCATTACGGATATTAACAAGAATAATGAAGTTCCTGGTTTTGAAGCCCTCGTTCGTTGGAACAATACGGAACGAGGTATTGTTGCCCCCGCTGATTTTATTCCGATGGCAGAAGAAACAGGTTTGATTGTTCCTATGGGGGAACAAATTTTGCGCATGGCTTGCTATCAGGTGAAGGAATGGGTGGATCTAGGGTATAAAAATGTGACGGTTGCTGTGAATTTTTCGGCACGGCAATTTTCTTTGGATAACATGGTGAGTGAGGTGCAAAAAATTCTTTTAGAGACTCATTTGCATCCAAGAAATCTGAAGCTCGAAATCACTGAATATACGGCGATGGCTGAGGTGGAGAAAACGATTGATGTCATGAACGCTCTCGCCGATATGGGACTTCAAATTTCGATTGATGACTTTGGTACCGGCTATAGTTCCTTGGTCTACCTCAAACGTTATCCGATTCATACTCTCAAAATAGATCGTTCGTTTATTAAAGATATTCCTGAAAATGCTGAGGATGTGGCTATCATCAAAATGGTGATCGCTATGGCAAAATCTTTAAATCTGGAATTGATCGCAGAGGGTGTAGAAACTCTTGATCAAGTCGAATTTTTGCGCAAAGAAGGATGTCATTTGATTCAGGGATATTATTTTAGTAAGCCACTGGCGGGTGACAAAGCACTGGAGTATCTGAAAAATCACACCCACGTTGCCGCAGCAAAATTAAGCGTTCTAGATCCCGTAACATAAACGGGTGTTTTCTCGGCAAGTGCTCATGAGACTTTCTAGAGAAATTTCTTTGATTGCGGCGAGGTGTTCGGCGATGATTGGGATCATGCCGCTGTGTGCTGGTTTCCCTCGGTAGGGGACTGGGGCGAGGTAAGGCGCGTCTGTTTCTAATAATAATCGATTGATTGGAACTATTTTAGCTGCATCGCGGACGTTTTGTGCGTTTTTAAATGTAATGATCCCCGTAAATCCGATGAATACTTCGGCAGGGAGTTGCAGTAATTCCATTGCAAATTCAGGGTTTCCCGTATAACAATGCACATGGAGTTTTGCTCCTGAAAGAGGAGCCTTGCGCAGAATGGAGAGACTATCTTCATCTGCTTCCCGCAAGTGCAGCACGAGGGTTTTTCCAATCTCTAGTCCGAGGCGTAACTGACGGTCAAAAATGCTTTTTTGCCTCTCGTGGGAGGGTCCTTCATAGTGGTAGTCCAGTCCGATTTCTCCGCACGCAACGGTTTTAGGAAGGCTTAAATATTGACGCAATTGTTTTTCTATTTCGTCACTAAAAGTATTCGCGCAAGAAGGGTGCACCCCGTAAGCCGCGTAAAGAAAAGAATATTTTTCGCAGATATTTTTGGCGTATTCAAAGTCCTCAGGGTCGCAGGCTACATGAACCATCGCTTCTGGTTTTGTATCGAGTCGCTCCCAAAGGGATGCGAAAGATTCCTTGGCGTGTTCTTCGTAAGTGTCTATATGGCAATGGGTGTCAACAAATGGGATCATTGGTATTTGATTTCTAAAATGGTGTAACGAACGATTCCGCGGGGAACCTGGACTTCTATTTCATCGCTCATTTTTTTTCCTAAGAGTGCTTTTCCCATGGGAGAATCCATGCTTATTCTGCCTGCGAGGGGGTCTATTTCTTCGGTTCCTACGAGGTGATAGGTCTTTTTTTTGTGAAAAACGATATCTTCAAGGGTGATTATGGCTCCAAAACGAATGGAACCGTCGATGGGTGCCTTCATATCGATGACTTTGGCTCCATCTAGAAGTTTATCAAGAGCACGAAGTCTCTGATCTATTTGTCGCAAACGCATTTTGCCATAAGTGTAGGCCGCATTTTCCGAACGGTCCCCTTCAGCGGCGGCATCGCCTACCTGTTTTTGCATGGCTGGACGTTCTACATACTTCAGTTGTTCCCATTCGTCCTTGAGTTTGAGAAAGCCTTCTTTTGAAATTGCATGTTGCATAGATTTCAATTTAGAAAGAATAAACTTTTCTAACTTTGAAGCGTATTATGGAAAAGGAATGCTGAAGTATGAAATCGAAAGAAAAACGGTCTGTCAGAATCAGTCGCGTTTATTTTAATCGAATGTTTCCGAAGCGTATGGACGCATTCAAAGTGGCGTGTTCTGTGGCGGCGGGAGTGTTTATTGGAATTTGGCCCACAATAGGGATCGCTATTATTTTAACGATTGCCGTTTGCGCGGCATTGAAACTGCCAAAAGTTCCTGGTGTTGTGGCTTCTTTTGTCGCTAATCCACTGACTCAATTTGGATTCTTCTATCCTGCGGGCTATATTATCGGTTCCTGGATTGTCAAACCAAGCCGTATTTCTTTTGACTTTCTCCAGGAAATTGAAGGGGTGTCTTTTCGAAATTTTTTGGAAGTAATGTCTAATTTGTGGACCAACGCTGCGGATCATTTGTTGGCTTTTTTACTCGGCATTACCATTGTGGCGGCTGTTTTTGCGGCCATTTTTTTCTGGGTTGCTTATGTGGTTGTGAGTTACCGCAAGCGGAAACACCTTGAATTGAAGAATGCCTATATTAAAAATCTGGTCAGTGAAGATGAAAAAATTATTCGTGAAGCAAAACAAAAGGAAAATCCTTCTATGATGCATATTTTCCCCTTTAAGGCACTTCGCCCAGTTGATCCCAAAGAAGCGGAAACTATTTCTGCTTTGCCTTATGACGTGATGAATCGTGCAGAGGCAGCGGCGATGGCGAATGGCCTTCCTCATTCCTACTTGCGTGTCACTCGTGCAGAATTGGAACTGCCCGATTCTGTAGATCCTTATGATCCACAAGTCTATTCTCATGCCCGCAAAAACTTGGACAAGATGGTTGCCGAAGGGGTTATTGCACACGAGCAAAAGGATTGTCTGTATGTTTATCGTCAGACGATGGACGGCCGCGAACAGTATGGGCTTGTCTGTTGTGTTCCTGCGAAGGATTATTTTCATAATATTATCAAAAAGCATGAACTGACTCGTGCGGATAAAGAAGAGGATCGTCTGCGCCATGTGCTTGCAACGAATGCGAATACAGGTCCTGTATTTTTAACCTATAGAGATCAAGGACAATTTGATTTGTTTGGACAAGTCACCCAGCGTGCGCCTCTTTATGATTTTGTTTCGAAGGCCGATGGCTTTGGTCACACGGTTTGGATTATTGAAGATGATGCAGAGATTGAGGCGATTCGCAAAGCGTTTGAAAAAGTCCCATGTAGTTACATTGCCGATGGACATCATCGGAGTGCTGCTGGCGCCCGTGCGGCGGGGTATCGCGCCGATGAAAATCCGAATAACAAAGGCGATGAAGAATATAATCGTTACCTCGCCATTCTTTTTCCATCCACACAGTTGAAAATTTTGGATTACAATAGACTTTTGAAAAACTTGAACGGACGTACCTCGGCTGAATTGCTGACCGCGTTGGAAAAAGTATTTTCTATTGTCCCTCTTCCCACAATGCAACATCCGGAAACGCAGAATCAGGTGAATTTGTACTTAAATCATCAATGGTATGCTTGTCGTTTTCTTCCTAAGTTATTGAATAATTTAGGTCCTGTGGATGGTTTGGATGTGGCTTTGTTGCAGAAGAATGTTCTTCATCCGCTGTTTGGTATTGATGACCCTCGTACGTCTAAGGACATTGATTTTGTGGGGGGTATCCGAGGGCTTGGTGAGTTGGTCAAACGGGTGGATTCGGGTGAATGTGCTTGTGCCTTTGCAATGTATCCTACTACGTTGAATCAGTTGATGGACATTGCGGATGCGGATGAAATAATGCCTCCGAAGAGTACTTGGTTTGAACCTAAACTTCGCGATGGACTTTTGGTTCACACGTTGGATTAATTCAGGAATAAAAAAACGTACTCGAAATGAGTACGTTTTTTTGTATCCAATAATCAGATTGAAAAATTAACCGCAGCGGGTCTTTTCCATATTCGTTCCTGTGTAATCAGGATACTCTCCGTCAAAACAGGCCGCGCAATAGGCTTCTGGTTCGCCAGTGCAAGCGCGCATTCCGTCCACGCTCAAATATCCAAGGCTTTCAACACCGAGCATCTTCGCGATTTCATCAGGAGTCATGGAACTCGCTGCAAGTTCCCCCGGGTTAGGAAAGTCCATACCAAAGAAGCAAGGGTGCGCCACAGGGGGCGATGCAATGCGAATATGAACTTCCAAAGCCCCCGCATCGCGGAGCATTTTGCTTAGAATTTTAAGCGTGGTGCCGCGTACGATAGAATCTTCAACGACGCATACTTTCTTGTTTTTGAGTACCCCTTCAATGGGGTTGAACTTTAAGCGAACTTTTTGTTCACGCACGTTTTGAGTGGGGTCAATAAAAGTCCTTCCCACATAATGATTGCGGAGCAAACCGATTTCAAAACGAATACCAGAAGCTTGTGCGTAACCCAAAGCTGCAGTGGTAGAACTATCGGGAACAGGGATGACGATGTCGGCAGCGACCGGGCATTCGTGGGCGAGTTGTTTCCCCATTTTGCGACGCACTTTATCGCAACTTTGTTCGAAAATTTTGGAATCCGGACGGGCAAAGTAGATGTATTCGAAAATGCAGTGGGCTTTGCGTTTCTTTTCAATAAATTGTTCAGAGTGAAGACCATCTTTGTAGATGGTGAGAAATTCACCCGGCTGAATATCGCGCACATAGTTCGCGTTCAAAAGATCAAAGGCGCATGTTTCGCTCGCAACGCACCAGCTCTTTCCCATTCGGGCGAGAGCGAGAGGGCGGAAACCAAAACCATCGCGGGCGATGTACATGGAGTCTTTCGTGAGAAACACTAGACAAAAACTACCGGTCAGTTTAGCGACGGCCTTTTTTACTGCTTCCGCGAGCGAACCTGCATGGGTGCGGGCGATTTCGTGAAGTAGGATTTCAGTATCGGAAGTGGTCTGGAAAATGTGCCCCGCTTCTTCCATTTCAGCACGGAGTTCGGGAGCATTGGTGATGTTGCCGTTGTGTACGAGGGCCAAACTGCCCCATTTGCAACTCACGAGAATGGGCTGTGCATTCGCGAGGGTGCTTGATCCTGTGGTGCTATAGCGAACGTGGCCAATCCCTGCGAAACCTTCCAGCTCATCCACATTATTTTCACGCAAGAGTGCTGAAACCAGCCCCATGGACTTGCGAATCCGAACCTTTTCTCCATTGGTGATTGCAATACCTGCACTCTCTTGCCCGCGGTGTTGTAGGGCGTAGAGCCCCATTGCGACGTTTCTGCCTACGTTTTCGCCATTGTAAATTCCAATGACTCCACATTCTTCATGCAACTCTTCTAGCATGTTACCTCGCGTTTCGCGTTGTTGGCCCAAAATTAGCAAAATCAGAGGTCAATTACTATAGAGGCGACAGTAGAAATTATTCCTGTGAGCATTGCTACTTTCAAAAGAGCTTGCGCTTTATCAAATTGGTGCTTTTGAGACCGAATAATGACAAAAATGAGTACAGGAGCGACCGAAATGCCCGTAAAAAGGAGAAAGGAAATGGGATAAGTGAGCGTAAGGACGGGGAGAGGCAGAAACATTACCGTGAATGCGGTAATGAAAACCGCAAGTTGACGCGCTTTTGCGACCCCTGCGGCCACTGGAAAAGTAATAATTCCTGCCAACATATCTCCTTGAACATCCTCAAGGTCCTTAAAAATTTCTCGGGCGAGGGTGAGTAAAAATGCAAAAACAGCCGGGGGGTACAACTTGGGATTCCAATAGTGTCCGTCAATAACCGATATCAGCAAAGGAGAGGCACAAAGTATGGCCACCATGATATTTTTCACGAGGGGAAGTCGTTTCAAAATTTTATTGTAGGCAAATAGGAAGGCGATAAGCGCCAGGTAAAATAACCCATGAGCGATGCTTATTAGGGTGAAACCTAAGGCCACAGGGGCAATTGCCGTGACTGCACAGGCTATTTTCGCCTTTTTAAGGCTAATCGCTCCCGACGGCAGGGGACGGTCAGGGCGGTTGATCCGGTCGGTCTCAATATCCAAGAGGTCATTATGAATATTGGCAAAACCCACGGCGATCATCATGGATACACAATCCAAAAAGAGATGTAAGGACGAAATATTCACGCTGGCAATAAAGTTGCCCGCGATAATCGTAATGGCCGCCAAAAGAGAATTCTTGAGCCTGCACATTTTCAACAAAGAGTTTATCCCTGAAAGCATGCGCGTAAAACTACATTTGTAGTTGATGGCAGAAGATGAAATAAATGAAAACGAGACCCCTTCGGGTACTCAATCCTCCCGTAGGGCTCACCGTGCAAAACGGGTCAATGCCATGCAAATGTGGGAGCAAGGGATTATTGACGACCGCCCTATCAAAGAACGCTGGAGTCGGGAATTCAAAAATCCACGTGTAAAAAGGCTCAAAAATCCGGGTGAAAATTTTAATGAGGCGAATACAAAAAATGGTTTAGTGCTTGAAGTGCATCGCCGTACCTGTGGTATTCGTTTGGATGATGGGGAAATTATTAGTGCGACCTACCGAACCGCGGTGGTTCATGAACTGGGGGAGTTTCCTGCAGTAGGGGACCAAGTAGTTGTCGGTTATACAGAAGAAACGGAGGATGGCGGAGCTTATTCCCTCCTTCGCGTTCTGCCTCGGAAAAGTGCTCTGAAACGGCCAGGACCACGGGATCGGTTTCGGCGCGAACTGACACTTGCCGCTAATGTCGATCAAGTCGTTATCGTCGCCTCTGTTGCGCAACCCCCTTTTAATTATGGTTTTGCGGATCGCTTTTTGTTGGCGGCGAACCTTTGCGATTTGCCGCTGGTGATGGTTCTCAACAAGATGGATCTGGTGGAGACCATTCCCCCAGCGATTGAAGACTTTATTTCGCTTGTCGATGATTTTATTCCCATTAGTTGTACTTCGGGCGAGGGTATTGATAGGCTACGAGCGCAATTACAAAACAAAAGTTCCGTTTTTAGCGGGCTCAGTG
>MNYL01000239.1 GCA_001873075.1 Fibrobacteres bacterium CG2_30_45_31
GATTTCTACACCTTGCAAAATAAGTTTCGCATTCTCTTTATGGAAGACATTGCGGCCTCTGTACCCAAATGGAAATTCATTTACTACATCCTACGCGGCATGATGATGCCTACCAAGTACTTGGAATTCATGGATTGTAAAAAGGTGAACCTGTCTGATGTGGCGATGATCATGTTCAGTTCT
This sequence comes from Fibrobacteres bacterium CG2_30_45_31, assembly GCA_001873075.1. GTDB lineage: Bacteria > Fibrobacterota > Fibrobacteria > Fibrobacterales > Fibrobacteraceae > UBA1313. The sequence continues at coordinate 184 of MNYL01000239.1, forward strand.
GGCTCTGAAGGGAACCCCAAAGGTGTGGAACTGACTCATGCGAATGTGATGGGGAACGTGCGCCAAATATCCGCAGTGCTCAATCTCGGCAAAGAGGATATGATGATGGCCTCGCTCCCGATTTTCCATGCGTTTGGTCTGACGGTTTGCATTGTGATGAGTTTGATTGTGGGAACCCCGATTGTAGCACACCCCGACCCAACGGATCTCAAAACCATCGCAAAGTTAGTCGCTCGTTTTAAGGTCACCCACTTGATTGCCACCAATACATTCTTCCGCGGTTTTGCGACCAACAAAAACATTCACCCGTTGATGTTTGAATCTCTCCGTTACGTGATTGCGGGCGCAGAAAAACTCCGCACAGAAACGCGAGAAATATTTTTCAAAAAATTTGGAATAGTGATTTATGAAGGTTTTGGTGCCACAGAAACCACACCGGGATCCAGCATGAATGATAAAGATATTCTCTTGGATGATTTACAAACCGTTCAGGTGCGCTGCAAGCATGGAACGGTGGGGATGCCCATTCCAGGGACCCAATACCGCATTGTGGACCCAGAGACCAACAAAGATCTCCCTGTAGGTGAAGAAGGAATGGTGCTCATTGGCGGAGTGCAAATTATGAAGGGTTACCTCAAGGACCCAGAACGCACCCGGAACGCCGTGATTGAAAAAGAGGGCCTCCGCTGGTACCGCACAGGCGACAAGGGCAAAGTAGATGAAGATGGATTCCTGACCATTGTGGATCGCTATAGCCGCTTTGCCAAACTCGGAGGCGAAATGGTTTCTTTAGGTGCTGTAGAAGGGCGCATTTTCGATTCCCACCTCTTTGAAGGCGAAGAATGTATTGCCGTGCCAGCACCCGATAAAGTAAAAGGCGAACAGGTTCTTCTCTTTTATGTGGGCGCGAAAAGCGAAGATGAAGTACTCAAGATTTTGCGCGGATTTTTACCCCCGCTGATGCAACCTTCGCGCGTAGTGAAGATTGATGCGATTCCACGTCTCGGCAATGGTAAGGTTGATTACGAGGGCGCGAAGAAAACCGCCAAAGAGATTGTCTCGTAATTTTTGCTCTGGCATCTTTGATCTTCGCTATCCGAGATAGTGAAGGACAATCGAAATGCTTGTTTACACACAAAAAAACGGACGCCTGAAACGTCCGTTTTTAATTTCTATGTCCCGCAATTAAACGTTGTGAATACCCTGATGCCACTTGCCTGTAGAGCGTGCTTCTGCTTTCGGGAATCCCTTCGCCGCAAGACGTGCTTCAGTCGCATCTATTTCGGCTTGTGGCAAAATATAATCTTTGATTTCACCCTTAAGATAACGATCATAGCCGATTAGATCCAAGTATCCATGACCGGAAAGGGTGAAAAGAATCGTCTTTTCCTTGCCTTCTTCCTTGGCTTTTTTGGCTTCACGAATCACAGCGGCAACCGTGTGAGAAGATTCTGGAGCGATGACCCAACCTTCGGTACGCGCCCACAAAACCCCTGCTTCAAAGCATTCGGTTTGGAGCACCGACATGGGGTTAAAGAGACCTTCAACAACACCCTGACTTACAATCGGAGACATTCCGTGATAACGAAGGCCACCCGCATGGATAGAACTCGGAATGTAATCATGACCGAGAGTGTGCATGGGAAGAAGTGGCGTAAATCCGGAAAGATCTCCATAGTCATAGCAGAAAACGCCGCGCGTGAGACTTGGGCAACTGGCGGGTTCCACCGGGACAATTTCAATATCGGCACCATTGATCTTATCATGGGCAAACGGGAATGCCATACCCGCGAAATTAGAGCCACCACCCGCACAAGACATGACCACATCCGGCTTCTTGATACCGATCATCGCAAGCTGTTTCTGAGCTTCCAGACCAATCACCGTCTGGTGCAGCATCACATGATTGAGCACGGAACCCAAGGCATACTTGGTCTTGCCCGTCTTATCCGCCTTGGCCACTTCCACCGCTTCAGAAATAGCAATGCCGAGTGAACCAGGACAATTCGGATCTTCTGCAAGCACCTTGCGACCCACTTCGGTTTCCATGCTCGGGCTCGCCACACAATGTCCGCCCCAAGTTTCCATCAGCATCTTACGGAAAGGCTTCTGTTCAAAGCTCACCTTGACCATGAAAACCTTGCAATCAATACCCATCAGAGTACAAGCAGAGGAAAGCGCAGAACCCCACTGACCCGCACCCGTTTCAGTAGTGATCGTCTTAGTGCCAGCAACCTTGTTATAATAAGCTTGAGCGATAGCAGTGTTGCCCTTGTGGCTCCCTGCGGGACTTGCACTTTCGTCTTTGTAATAGATCTTCGCTGGGGTCCCGAGCGCTTTTTCGAGCCAATAGGCGCGGCGAAGCGGCGTGGGGCGCCAACGCATCAGATGATTGCGGACTTCCTCAGGAATGTCAATCCACTGTTTGGAGCTCATTTCCTGTTCGAGGATATTCCCCGGAAAAATCGCAGACATTTGTTCAAACGTTACCGGCTTTCCGTCTGGGCCAAGAGGAGGTAACATGGGGGTAGGAAGGTCTGCCGCGAGGTTGTACCACTGGCGAGGCATTTCTGATGCAGGTAAATATATTTTTGCGTCTTCGTACATAATGCCCCAAATATAAGCAATTACGCATGAATTCGGTTACGAAACAATTCCAAAAAATCCGAGGTAAGCCTTCAGAAACAGATCGCCCCACTGATAGACAATGGGAGCCGCCAATGCGAGAAAGGGACCAAAGGGAATTTCTCCTGGTGCAAACTCTGGATTGTCCACTTTTTTTCGAATAAAGCGAAGTGGAACCATGACCAGAAGTCCAAAAATCGCTGCAAAGAAGAGCGTTTCCGCCGCCCCCATCAAACCCATCAAAGCACCATAACCCGCCATGAGTTTAACATCCCCAAATCCCATGGCCTCTTTTTTAAAAATCTTGGACGCGACAAAGCCCAAAAGAAAAAGCCCTCCGCCCGCAATGATCACCCCATAGAGACTTGCAAACGGAGTAATCCCACCCGGAATAAAAGAAAGTAAAATACCCACCACAATGCCACCAATGGACATTGAATCCGGGATCAGGTGAAATTGAAAGTCTACTGCACTAATAGGCACTATCGCCAGTAAAAGCCAAAAAAGAGCTAAAGAATCCGCCCAATTCGTAACAGGAGAAGTCCAGTTCCAAGGGTAATTGGAAAGGAGCAGAGCAAGACCCGCAAGGACCCCACAAAGCGATTCTACAAGGGGATATTGGATACTAATAGGTGTTTTACAGCAGGCACTTTTGCCACGCAGAAAAAGCCAACCGACCACGGGGAGATTATGGTAGAGCGGAATGCGTTTTTTGCACGTGGGGCAAAATGAAGGGGGCTTCAGCAAAGACAATCCACGCGGCATGCGGTAGATCACCACATTGTAAAAACTCCCAATGCAGGAACCCAAAATAACAAAGAGCAAAAGTGCATACCAAAGGGGTATTTCGACCATAAAGGGAAAGATAGTTTTGATTATCCCTTTTAAGATTATAATTTTACAGGAAATAGCAGGACAATTATGATTTTTCGATACCTATCCATTTTAGCTCTCTTCTTAGTTTCACTCACGAGTTGTTCTCGCGAAGATCCGATCAAGGAAAATTCCAATCTCAGAAACAATCACTCTGTCGTGTTTGGTTTTTTATCCGTCCCCGAGGATACTCAAGCCTTCATCGATTCTATTGTCGCACTAGACAAAGTGATTACGTTTGACACACTCACGGTAACGGTCCATGATTCCATTTATTTTATGGGATTTTTGCGTTACAATTCGGATAAGGTGTTCCGGTACGTTTGGGACATGGGCGACAAGGATTCTCTGATTCAAAGTGCGAATGCCACATTGCATAGCTATGCTTATGATTCGGCAGGTATTTATTCTCCGCTGTTTATAGCAGTCGATGGAGCCTCTGCTCGTGATACTGCGGGTCGCAACCAATTTGTGCGCGTCATCGATACGCCTCCATTCCTTTCTCTTTTAGACGATACCTTATGGACTCGCGCAGAGAAAAATGCCGTTCTTAAAATGCTTGCGAGCGATTCCTTTGGTCGCATCACCAAACTCACGCTCGATTGGAATGCGGATGGCAAAGTGGACAGTACAATAACTCCCATCATTGATAGTCTTGATCTCGATACTCTTCGAGTGACCCTTCACTACAAATCGAGTCGCATTGATAGTTTGAACAATCAAAAAGTCATTGTCGCCGTGACTGATGACGATCAGAATACAACCAAAGACACCATGGTGGTGCATTTCAATAAACGCCCCTCCATCTCATTGCTCCAGCCCTCCAACGAGATGCGCGTAAGCAAATATGAGCGCCGTTTTGCTTTTTACTACAAAGGCGATGATGATGATAACCCCTCGGCCTTACGATACGTCATTCGCGTGGGAAAGAGCCCGGACAATTCAGGCACGGCACCAATCCTTACCGATGGGAATATGGTCGCGGGCCCCTTAAAAGAAAAAAGCTGGGAAGCTATTTCGGATTCAGCCCTCTGGAACATGTCCGATAGTCTCACCGGGCGCCTCTATTGGCAGGTATGGGTGACCGATGGCTACGATACCGCCACGTCCGAAACGTGGACATTCTTCCTTGGAGATTTGAGCGAAACCAAAGGTTACTTCAACGGTTATGTAAAATTTGAAGGTCGCACAGCGCACGATGGGATTCGCATTGTTTTTGTCGATAGCGATACCAATCTCGTCTATACCAAAACCAATACCAAAGGCTACTACCAAGCGGCAGTGGCGCCAGGCTATTATAATATGTATGCGATTGACACCACGGGCTTTGGATTTCACTCCGCTGTGCTCAAACATAAGTATGTAGAAATGGGCGATGTTGTCACTTTGGAATCCTTAGAACTTCAAGATCCCGCTCCGCCAGTAATTTCCTTAGACGCTGTTGCCGATACGCTTAATTCTCGGAGTGTCACTCTCTCTGGAGCACTCTCCGATTCAGGTTCTCAGGTAAAATTAGCGAGGGCTTGGCTTGATGATACGCTTAAAACGGTTTCCACTTTGAAAGTGAATAGTTGGATCATGAATCTCACGAATATGTCTGATGGTCGCCACACTTACAAGATGGTAGTCGCCGATAGTGCAGGACTCATTTCTGATACACTTAAAGTGAACTTCTTTGTGAAAGCAACCACAATGTCGTTACTCGTGAATAACCAACCCACTATTATGGTAAATGCAGTAACACCTCTCGTGTTCACGGCAACCCTCAATAATGCGAATCCACCTGTGGACTCCATCGTGTGGACCTACACCGTTGGCACTACCCACTACACAAAGAAAACAGCGGTAGTTTCCACCGTGGCCACGTTAACCCTGGAGAAAGCCGATCTTCCGCAAGTTGCCGATGGGGTTTTCTATGAAATGACCGCGACTACATCCAACGGAGCCCTATCGGCAAAAGCCCGTTTCGGCTTTATTGGTAATGATCCTGTGGCTTACTTTGTCTACCCCACTCTCGAAACCGTCGTTACGATTAATGATACTGTTGACTTCCAAGTGAACGCTCAAGCGGGTGCCCTTGCGACAGATCCCACTGCATACACGTTAAGTTGGCAATGCGCAGGAACCCTCGCGATAGGGCGCCCCTGCCCTGGTGATACCAATGCCACCGTTCTTGCTTGGACCAATATTGGCACCAAACAAGTAGTTGTTAACGTCGTTGATGATGCGAGCGGAACCGCAAGCGATACAATCACAGTTACCGTTATTTCTGATCCACCGACAGTAAACATCAAATCCAGTGCGGATACCATACGTCAAAAGATCAATGCAAGCCTATCATTCAGCGTCACCGCTTCGGACAAATATGGTACCGTGAATTCCATTGTTTGGGGTTGTAGTAACGGAAATGTTCTCGCTTTTGATAGCTCAAAAGTTTTTTCTTCCGCAGCGTCTATTGCAACAACCATTGGTGTCACGCTCCCTGGTATGGAAACAAATACCTACAAGTGTGTTGTCAAAGCCATTGATGATGACAATGAATCAAGCCTTGATACTCTTTTCTTCCGTGTGGTTTTAGATAAGCCCTCCGTGACGGTAAACACAAAACAGTCGACAGTTAAAATCAATTCTGAAGTAAACTTTAGCGCTACTGCCACAGATACTCTCGGAACCATTGAAAAGTACTACGTCGCTTGCGATAGTAATTTGAGCAAGATAGATACTTCATTTGCAGGCTCTCAATGGAATCAAATATCCAAACCCGACACAACAGTGACCATGCCTTCATCCGCATGTACTTGGCGCTGTATTATGGGTGTTGTTGATGACGATGGATTGCGCGCCCGCGACACAGGAACGTTCACTGTGGTTCTGGACCCTCCAACAGTATCCGTTTCCGAAGATACCCTTACGACCAGCATCAAAGACACCGTGATACTTGATGCAATGGCATCAGACGTCATGGGTTCCATTGCTCTTTACGAATGGAGTTGTGGCCCCGCAGGTACCGCCGGGAATAACTTTGCATGGTCTTCTGATGTCACGCCCCGTTACCCAGCAATAATGCCTTCTGTCGCACGCAACAACTACCTCTGCATTATCCGCGTCACAGATGATGATGGACAAACCGATCTAGATACGACACACATTACCGTGCTCTTGGATCCACCCACAATCACTGTTGCCTTGGATTCTATAACCTCCCGCTCCGGCATCAATATTGCGTTAAATGCCACCGCCTCTGATGCTATGGGATCCATTTCGAAACGCGAATGGAGTTGCGGAACCGCTTCTGAAATTGCGGCGAACTGGAAAACTGTTTCGCAATACGATACCGTTTGGAAATCTCCCACATCAACCCCTGCAGGTTACCTGTGCGTTGCGCGTGCCACCGATGACGATGGCAATACGGTCCAAGATACCACAAAAGTAGGCTTCTCCACAAAGCTTCCTATCATTACGGTAACCAATGAACTCGTGTACGTCAAAGCGGGGGATTATGTGGATGTGGATGCAGTCACGAACGATGCCTGGGCTGGCATTAAAAAGTACCGTTGGAATTGCGGTACGGAAGGTAGCGCCGCTCTTAGCGATACTTCGGTGTGGTGGACCTACAATAGTTCTTTCGCGTTCACCGTTGATTCCGCGACGACCGCCCCGGCAAAAGACCTTCTCTGCATTGTGCGCGCTGTGGAAGATGGCACAGGCTATGTAGCCTCTGATACGCTATCCGTCATGATCCTAAAAGTGCTCCCCATAGGCGTTATTACGACTCCCGATACCACATACATCTGGAGTGGCGACGAAACGGTCTCTGCTGAAGGCAAATACTTCTATTCTGAATTTTACAATGGATCAGCATCCACTATAGGGACACTCGGGAATATAAATCATTCTGAGTATTGGTGGAACTTCAGCAATTACGATGCTAATTCCTGGTATGAAGGGGAATCCAATGGATCTCTGGACACAAACATCGCTGAATTCAACGAAGCTTTCATCCGTCTCTCCGGCAAAGGTTCCATTACCATAAAACTCGACTACCGCGATAGTTCCACGACAGAAACTGATGCCTCTTATTTAAGTGCTTTCTACTATCGTCATCGTGCAGCGACAGTCCAAAAGCGCCTCTATTTCCGTAAAGCATGGGAAAACATTTCGGCCTCTGCAGCAAGCGGCGATACTGTCATTGTCACAAGCACCGCTGAAATTGCGCCAGCAATCATTTCGCACAACAATAAGATCACTATCGCCTATGTGAATTCCAGTGGCTCTATAGTCACTGCTTACTCAAGCGGAACCACATGGACAACCTTTGGAACCGCTATTGCAAATGTTGCAGGATCCATCCAATTCGCAAGTGGAGCGAGCGGCATTCTTTATCTCTGCTATATTGATAATGATGGTGTTGGACATGTGCTTAAATCCTCCAACGGCACGAGCGCATGGACAGAATTAGGCTCGGGCTTTGGGACCGAACTCACCAGTCTCAAAGTCAAAGTGAACCCCAATACCGATTTGCCCTCCGTCATCTGGATTGGTACGGTAAGTTCGACCGTCGGATCTCCCCGCATTCAAGACTGGAACGGAACCGCCTGGGGTACAGCCTTTAACGCTACCAGAGACTCTTGGCAAGCGCGTGAAGCAGATATGGCCTTTGATGCAAATGGCAATCGTTTAACATGCATTACAAGGTATACCTCTGGTGATTACGCCATGTACTATTATTACTTTGCCTCGGGTGCCACCTCCACTACCAGCGGGGGCAACTATTCTGCGGGTAATGGTGAATTTTTACAACTGTTTTTTGACAATAGCCAATTTTATTTGGGTTTCCGTAGCCGCGATAATTCTGGATATCCTCAACTGTTTACAGCGACAAACTCCGCCTCTAGACTTAAAGCATCCGGTGCGTGGACGACTAATGCTGCTGTAAATAAGCCTTTTGGCCGCATGAGTTACAGCGTAAACTTTGCGATTGGCCTTGATGGGAACCCCATTGCCACCTTTGATGATGCTCTCTACGCAAAGAATTCTCAAATTCACACCTACCGTTTTGATGGGGCCACTTGGCATCTTCTCGGTGAAAATGAGTTACCGTACTTCAAAAACTACTTTGTGCTCGCTAAGGGTTACTATCTTCGCGGTGCAAGGCCCAATCTCGCTGTCTCAAGTACGGGTGAAATTTATCTCTCGATGCGTGCCCTCGAAGCGGTATCGTCAGCAACCTCCACTGGACGCGGCGTCAACAACGGCCCTCTCGTCATGAAATATCTTGCGGATAACTGGTAACTTATGAATGTTGAAATCGCTACTTTATGTGAAGCTGCCACAGACCAAGGCGGAAGATTGAACCTCCTCGGTGCTTTCGACAGATTGGATGCCCCCCTCCCCTTGATGCTCCAGCAATGCGCCGCCGTATTTCGAGTAAGGTACCAACGATCCGAAGCGGTTTCACACACATTGACTCTTTCTATTGAAAACATTGATGGTACAACACTCGTGCCACCACTGGTTTCTCACGTGGACCTCATTCCATTTCCCCCCGATGCGGATAGTGCAATCGTCAACATGATTTTGAATATGCATCGTTTGCGAATTGAAAAACCGGGAAAATACCTCATGCGACTTCGCATTGATCAAATCGAAGCTGCCTTGCTCCCTTTGTATGTAAGGGATTCAACGCCTAAAGAGCCGAATCCGCTCGCGAACTAGTCGCTAAGCAACAAGCATGAGGGGCCTCAAAAGGGCCCTGCAAATCGAATAGAGAGATATTCTTAGTCGATGAAGTTAAAAGATTCATCGAGAGGGTGCCTCCCAAAAACGCCCCCCCTGCGCACTTGAATAGTGCTTCTTTGCGACACCACAATCGATAAAATTCACGAAGTTGCTCCGCTTCGGTAAAAGCATTCGCTGCCCCAAAAAGCCACTCATTTTCTTCTGCTGCATAAAAACGTTTCGCAATTTGGAGCGACCTCGGTCTGTGAAACTCCAAATCCACACCCACCTTACAATCAAAAGAATACGCAAGCACACATACTTTGCGACTATGGCTCCAATTCACATCCATTCCAAGCCCTGGGAAACAAGGTCTCCCCTCTTCGGTCCGCACCATATCGACCTCCCCCACTGGTTTTCCTAACACGCGAGAGAGCGTCTCAAAAATCCACGGCAAGTGCGCCCCCGTGGACAAAGCCTCTAAAAAGACTTTTCCTTGTACGGATTCAATCACTCGCGGATTCATTAGCATACTCCAAAGATAGCTTCCAAGGGGGCTTTTTTCTACCTTGTGGATATGTGGCAGAGAATCTTCCTAATATCCTCCTCTCTATGGTTCCTTGGCTGCGATGGCATTAACGACGGCTGGGCTACCGAAGGCGGAGGATATATGAAATACAAGATCAATAGCGAAGACCCCTCGTATGAACTTGAAATTGAACCAGATGGAGCCACACTCCCCGGTGCAATCTGTTATTCGGATTATAGTGAATGTAATCATTGGGCAAGTTTTGATGGCTCTAATTCCAATAGTGGCGATTATCTCAAGTTTACGGTGAATCACGCCACCTCAGGTCGATTTTCCCCTCAAGCAAATACAGAACTCACTTATTTCATTTTAGCGAATGGACTCAAAGCAGCCGTTTTCAGTGGGAACAGCGAAGTTCACATTAAGCAAGCGGATTCCTCTATCTGGTCCGGTGACTTTAATTTACTTTTCCAAAGTTGTGGTCTTGAAACTTGCTCGAACGATACCACAGAGGGAATTCGCGTTGTAGGAACGTTCCAATATTGGGTAGAACCGGACTAAACCGCGCCCATTTTCCCTTGACACAACCCCCAGCACTTTCTAATATTGCGCTTACCCCGGACGATTAGCTCAGCTGGTTAGAGTATTACCTTGACATGGTAGGGGTCACTGGTTCGAGTCCAGTATCGTCCACGAAAAAGGCTCCGCATCTGCGGAGCCTTTTTTATTTTAAAAATCAATCACTTGAGATAAGTGAGAAGAACCTGCTGATCCAAAACCGGCATAAATTCTTCATAATCAATACCTTTGTCCATAATAAACTTAGTGAGAAGACGCTTGGCGGTTGCCAGCAGAGTTTCTGCAACCCATGGTTTCTCGATATAATTATCAATATGGGCATCGTTTACAGCATGGATGGTGTCCGCATGATTTGCCTGACCTGTCAGGAGAATTCTCCGAGTTCCCACAAAGTGAGAATCTAGGGAAATTGCACTCAAAAGGGATACCCCATTTTCACCCGGCATCACATGATCCGAGATCACCAAACCCACCATTTCTCCG
>MNYL01000266.1 GCA_001873075.1 Fibrobacteres bacterium CG2_30_45_31
GAATACTCGTACTCAAAAAAAGCCTTATAATCGCTCACCGCGTTTCGTTTTTCCGGCTCCGAAAGCAACTTGTAATTCGGCGTAAAGTCAAGCGTTTCCTTATCCGGATTACTGTAGGTGAATCGGATTCCGCTCGAAGTCGCATACGCTTTGAGCGAAGGCTGATCCAGATGCTGAAAAACGCCCACACTCACCTCCTCGTAATCGCGAAACACCGCGCCCTGATCCAGCGTCGGGTGAACCGCAAGCGGCACTGGCGACTCCCCTATTCTGCGGAGTTCATAGAAAGCGAGTTTGGCTCCACTCCCTTTCTTCGTAAGCACCGCGAGCAAAGGCTTTTGGCTCGGTTCCTGCATCAGCCAACACGTCTGAACTTGTTTTTCGCCCTTGAGCACAGCTTCGATTTCTTTGTCCTGAACGCCGAGCGAATCCCATTCCATCCAGTTACCGTTATGCCCGATGCTATCGAGGTGACTGAAAAGGACTTCGGGTACAAAAGGAGTTTTGCTTTCGAAAACTGTTTTGGGGGAGGTCGCGAAGGCGCTACCCACGAAAAAAAGAAAAAGGAAGAGTCTGATCATGGTAAGAAGATAGTTATTATGGGAGCTAGATGTTTGAAAGTGAGCATTGAGAGCGTTGTCGGGGAGATTAGACTGAGTTCTGTGGACGCCTTAAAATTTTAAACTTCATAAGATTCTTCTATTGCGGCAACTTGGCTTTCAATAACATTTTAAGCGATTTTTTTATACAATACGAACGTGAACTTTTTGTTTAATGCACGGAAATATGAAATTCTTGTCAGTTTTCTCAAAAAAAGACAGGCTCCTGGACACCATTAATAATTATGAATCCTTAAATATGGGACGATGCTCAGATAAGTTCATCTATGCCAACTTTTGAATTTTATATTTAGGGCTCTTATTATCCAGGCAGGCAATTTTACATGTCGCGTAGAAAATCCGATTTTGGAAGTTTTGGTTGTTTACTAGTGGCCGCTATTTCACTTTTGTTCCTTATTCCTGTGAAGGTATGGATCACTATTGCTTTTTTGATTGCTTTAGGATTCATTGTCTATTTATTTTCAAAAAAACAAGAAGGAAAAGTTAAACAAGAAGCAGAAGAAAAGAAAATTTTTAAAGAAATCACAATAAATACACGTTCTTCTAGTATGGTTCCACCGAAAATAAAAAATAAGGAAAATAAAATAAAAAATTCGATTGTGAGTAATGAATCTTCGGAAAAAGCATCCGCAAATGAAGATCATTGTGAAAATAAGCCTCGCTGGGTGGCTTCAAGTGAACTGAACATTGAAAATTTTGAAACCTTTGATTACGACGATCAGCCAAACAATTTCAAAATTCCCAACCCTTCGAGGAATTCAAATAAGGCCATGTGGAATCCACCCGGCTCAGAGATTGAATTTGCTCACCGTAAAATTGTAAACAGTATGGTTTATACAGGAACATTTTTGCCCTCTATTGATGGGTGTGGCAATGATCCATGTTTACTGACTCCCTCCAAACAAGTTTGTCATTATGGGGATTGTACTCAACGGCAAATGAGTTACTGGCCCAATTATTCGGATATTTCTCCTGAAGCCCGCGCTGCTTACTTGGATTGGCTTGCCAGCGGCCGAAGACAACCTGATGCTGACATAGGTTATGTTTTTCTCTTTTTTTATGGGTTGGAACGTCGTATTCTTTTCGATTCCGAAACAGATTCCAGTATCTACGCTGAATGGCCCGCGATTGAACATGAATTGCAAGAATTAATGGATGTATATGGCCCGAAATCAGGATCTTTTCGGAACTACGCGAGTGATTTATTGAACTGGATTCAGTTAAGCCATCTTGATGAAAAATTATGGGAAAAGCCTTTTGACATACAGCTCCAATCAAATAGGATTCTCCCTTTTAAGCTGAAGATTGCTCTTGGACGGGCTGTTGTTGATAATATTCCTATTTCTGCAAACATGGCCCTAGCTTGGCTATTATCAACTCCAGAAATTAATTTACGAACACCCGTGAAACGTTGCTTTGAAGAATTTGTCAAACTTTTTATCCTTGAATATCAAAAAGAATATGACAAAGGAATGGTCGTGCCTCCTAATCGCACAAAGTTAAAGTTTTGTTATCATCCGGCATCTTCTTCATTTCGCGGCCTAGAATACCATTTGCCATTAGGTGATCTTCCTGATATATCATTCTTGACTAAACCATTAAAAAAGCTTCAGGATTTAGTAGATAAAATCTCTTTACAAATAGAACCTTACAGCCGTTTTATTGGGAGAAATACTGAAGCCGCCGGAACAATGAGCGCATTAATGCTCTTGCCTCTTGATGTTTGGCCGGAAAATATTATTAATCAAATGAGTGTTTTGAAAACTAAAATCGGGGATGATTTTCTCATTCTGACATTGAACGATCTAATGCAGAATTTTGGAATGAATGAGATAGCCCTAAAACAAGATTTAGTGAGAATTTTAGATGCATTAAAAGTCAAAAATATTGAGATGGAGCCGGACGTTTTGTCAGGGGTTAAGCCTCCAAAGCCTGAAGATAACATTGTATTATTCTCGGTGAATGATAACAGTCCTGTTCAAGGTCTCACCAAGGAATATCAGTTTGCGTTGTTGAATATTCAAATGGCCTCTGCTGTCGCCGCCGCTGACGGAATCTATGATGCGAAAGAGGTCTCTCATTTGAACGGATTAATTGAGTCCTGGACACAACTTTCGCCTGGTTTAAGGAAACGACTCAAGGCTCACCTTCAATTGCTCCAAACCACTCCTGTATCATTGGCTATAATGAAAAAGAAGTTGGAGCCATTAGATTCTGCCTCTAAGGAAATTATAGCCACTCGTATGGTCACTCTGGCCCAAGTGGATGGCAATGTGGCACCTGCAGAAATTAAAGTCCTAGAAAAGATATACAGAACACTAGATCTGGATCCTGCAAAAGTCATTCAGCATTTGCATAAGGTTGCCGCAGGCGTTTCCATCACTAGTGCTAAAACAGGGAAACAAGAGTTTAAGCTGGACAGGAATAAGATCGCTGAATTACAAAAAGATACGGAAAAAGTTTCTACGTTACTTGCAGGAATTTTTGTTGAGGAGGCCCTGCCACCTGTGGAGCCTGAGATGGTTGAGACCGATGCGACTCCAGAATTGAATAGCCTCTTTGGATTGGATCAAACGCTCAGTGATTTTGCCCGGCACTTGCTTTCTCAAATGGAATGGGCTCAAGCAGAGCTTCAAGATATTGCTGCTGATTTAGAGCTTATGCTTGATGGAGCCCTTGAACAAATTAATGAAATGGCTTATGATCAATTTGATATGGCTTTTATTGAGGGAGATGATCCACTCACTATTAATCAAGAAATATTGGAGAAAATTAAACAATGAACACCCCTATTCGTCCCAAAGATCGCGACGCCGTTATTCAATCATTAAGAGCAGGCGTAGTCCCCCATTCTGGGCAACATTTGATTCAAGTGGGCAGAACGAAAAAAATCAGTTCGCTCCTTAAAGACATTGAAAGAATTGTAGATGGTGGTTCTACATTTCGCCTTGTGATTGGTGAATATGGAGCGGGCAAAACGTTCTTTTTGAACCTCATTCGCACTATTGCCATGGAGAAAAAACTGGTGGTCGTTAATGCGGATCTCTCTCCTGATCGGAGACTTCAAGCGACAGGAGGACAGGCGCGTTCTCTTTATGCCGAATTGATGCGCAATATTTCTACTCGTACAAAACCAGAAGGGGGTGCGTTACCCGGAATCGTCGAAAAATTCATCGGAAATTCGAAGAATGAGGCCAAAGAATCAGGGCTGTCGTTGGATGCGGTTCTTCGCAAAAAGCTGGATTCATTGACGGAACTGGTGAATGGATACACTTTTGCCGATGTGATTTCGGCCTATTGTCGCGGGGCAGAAGAAAATAACGAACAATTAAAATCAGATGCGATACGTTGGCTTCGTGGTGAATTTTCTACAAAAACTGAAGCTCGCCAGGCTTTAGGGGTTCGTTCTATTGTGGATGACGCCTCTGTCTATGATCAGTTAAAGTTAATGGCTCGTTTTATTCGACTCGCAGGTTATTCTGGCTTGATGGTGTGTCTTGATGAAATGGTGAATCTTTACAAATTGGCCAATACTCAAGCTAGAAACGCAAATTACGAACAAATTCTGCGCATTTTAAATGATTCTTTGCAAGGAACCTCTGTTGGCCTTGGATTTATTCTGGGGGGAACGCCCGAATTTTTAATGGATACTCGTCGTGGACTTTATAGTTACCAGGCTCTGCAAAGCCGTCTTGCTCAAAATGAATTCGCTTCAGAAGGCTTAGTGGATATGACGGGGCCTGTGATCCGACTGGTGAGTTTATCCCCAGAAGACCTGTTTGTTTTGTTCCAGAAAATCCGGTATGTATATTCCAGCGGTGATGAGTCTAAAAGTTATCTTTCAGATCATGATATCCAGGACTATATGGAATATTGCTCTCAGCGTCTTGGCAACGAGTATTTTCGTACTCCGCGAACAATGATTACCTCCTTCATCAATCTCTTGGCTATTTTGGAACAAAACCCAGAGACTCAATTCAGAGATCTCATTGGGACCCTTGAAGTCATCCCAGATTTAGGGGGAAATGAGGATAAAAAAGTGGAAAAGGATGATGATTTAACCTCTTTCCAACTTTAAATCCTATGGCCGAATCAACGCAATCATTTTATCTACTTGATGAACGGATTCAGCGTTTCATTTGGAATGAAAAATGGACGGAGTTGCATGATATTCAGGAACTTGCAATTCCTGAAATCATTCCAGGAAACCATGATGTCATTTTAGCTGCCGCCACCGCAGCAGGAAAAACCGAGGCGGCCTTCTTTCCTATTCTTACAAAGATGCTGGAAGATGAAAAAAATCTAGGTTTAACCATTTATATCAGCCCCCTAAAGGCTTTGATCAATGATCAATTTGGCAGATTAACTCAGCTATGTGAAGATTTAGAAGTTCCAGTGTGGCCATGGCATGGCGATATTTCATCCAGTCTTAAAATTCGTTTTTTGAAAAAGCCACATGGAATTCTTTTAATTACACCGGAATCTCTGGAAGCGACTTTGTGTAATAGAGGTTCATCCGTTAGTGCGATTTTTCATAATTTGAAATACTTTGTTGTTGATGAACTTCACTCTTTTATTGGTAGCGAACGAGGAAAACAACTGCAAATGTTGATGCATCGTATAGAATATGAGATAGGGCATCAAATTCCAAGAATTGGGCTTTCAGCAACTCTTGGAGACATGAAACTGGCCGCTGAGTTTCTTCGCCCAGGAAGTGGTGAAAAAGTCACGTTATTAGAAAGTAAAATATCGTCCACCCATCTTAAAATAAGCGTTAAAGGGTATATCGCCGTCAATTCAGAAGATAACGATATTGAACCTTTAGCTTATAACGAAATCGCACAAGAATTATTCAAGTCGCTTCGAGGTTCAAATAACCTTATTTTCCCGAATAGCAGAAAAGAAGTCGAACGCTATACTCACCTATTAACAGGTCTTTGTTCTCATTTCCGCGTTCCCAACGAATTTTGGCCTCATCATGGAAGTCTGTCCAGAGAAATCCGTGCGGAAACAGAAGCGGCTCTTAAGCGGAAAGACGTTCCAGCAAATGCAATTTGTACAAATACGTTAGAATTGGGAATTGATATTGGAGCGGTAAAAAGCATTGCGCAAATTGGCCCACCCTTTTCAGTCGCTAGTTTACGTCAACGCCTTGGACGTTCTGGTCGCAGAAAAGGTGAGCCCTCAATTTTAAGAGGGTTTTGCATTGAAGACGAATTAAATAAGAATGCTTCTCTTCCTTCTTTACTTCGTTTAAAAACGATCGAAATGATCGCCATAATATCTTTACTTCTTGAGCGCTGGTGTGAGCCTCCCGCTGTCAAAGGAATGCATTTGTCTACGCTCATTCAACAGCTTCTTTCTCTCATTGCACAAAAAGGGGGAATAACGGCATCGGAAGCATACAAATTGTTGTGTAGCGATAATGCCCCTTTTTCATGTGTAGACAAAAATTTTTTCATCGCCTTGCTTCGTCATTTGGCGTCAAAGGATATATTGATGCAAGAATCTTCGGGATTGTTGCTGCATGGAAAAATTGGGGAAGAAATAGTAAACCATTACACATTTTACGCAGCGTTCAATGCGGATGAAGAATTTCGCATTGTCACCAGTGGTAAAACATTAGGCTCTTTGCCAGTTTCCCAAATGTTAATTGCAGGTCAACGAATTCTTTTTGCTGGAAAAACGTGGCTGGTTGAAGAAATCAGCGAACAGGAAAAGACAATATTTGTCATACCCACAAAAGGAGGCGTCCCTCCCTTATTCACTGGCGGATGTGGCAGAGTGCATTCTCGTGTGCGGACTCGCATGCATGAAATTTTGGAATCTGATAATGTAATCTCCTTTTTGAATCCCTCAGCCCAACGATTGGTAGAAGAGGGGAGACATTATTATCATCAACAGGAATTGAGCTCGCAAATTATTTTTAAACAGGGTCCGCAGACGGTTCTATTCACTTGGCTTGGCGACGAGGTCAATGAAACTATTGCAAGTTTATTATTATACCATGGATTGACTGCAAATGCCATTGATATCGGGGTAGAAATTCAGCAACAAAACTTGACTGTAGAAACATTAAAGGAAATACTGTCTGAAATTGCTTCGGTCGAACCCCCTTCAATAAAGGAACTTCTTGCTGAAGCAAAGAATTTGGAAAGAGAAAAATGGGATTCGCTGCTGTCACCAGAATTACTTTATCAAAATTATGCGAGTCAATACCTGAACATGGATGAGTCTTATCGGTGGCTTAAATGCCATTTTTAGTGTATCTATAATTTGTCTCTGAATTTTGATTCAAAAAAATATTGATTTTTTCAAAAATAATCTTGCCACCGGAAAAAAATGTGTCTATATTCCTTTCCATGCAAAACACAACTACTTTCCTCAGCAACAATTGGTGGTGGCGGACCCTTTAACACGGAGTCTGGTTTTTGTGTTTGCCTAGATTATATAGGTAACAATGGGCTCCGAGATTTCGGGGCCTTTTTTGTGTTTAAATGCCATTTTCTAACCACAGGTAACTTATAACTCAAAGAACCGACAACCTTTATCTTTCCCTCCCCGGGGAACGATTTACCCCTTTTTCCTTAGCGAAGAAGCTGGGCGCGAAGGCTATTCTCGAATCGGCTTCGTTTTCCCACGGGAAGGACCGCTATTCCATTCTGATGCTGGAAGAGGGTTTCCGTATTCTGCAGGATGAGGCCGGGGTGGCTTTTATCATTGACGGGAAAAGGGTGCCTTTCTCCGGCGGCGATATTCTGGATGCGTTGCAGGCGGTGGCGGCGGAAAATAGCCTCCCGGAGAAGAGTATTCCCCTGCCCGCTTCCGGGATCGGTTATCTGAGTTATGAGTTCTGTGCGCGCTGCGATACGATTCACCTGACGAAGCAGCAGGATGATTTGCAGATTCCGGAGTCGGAATTTATGGTGGGTCATATTTATGTGGTGTTTGATCACTTTACCGAGACGATTCATATTTTCGGTTTGAATTATGACGAACACCAGATTGATTTGAATAAGGCGATTGAAGAGGTGAAGCGCTGCCTGGGGAACCTGGATTTTTCCTACCTGGAGGAACCGAAAAAGGCTTCTTTCTGCAAGGTGGTGACGGATCTTGAGAAGAGCCATGATGAGTATGTGTATAAAGTCAATGAACTGAAAAAGCGCATTATTGCGGGCGATATTATTCAGGCGGTGCCGTCGCGCCGTCTGCAGCTCGAAACCGATGTGGAGGCTCTGGAGATTTATCGCCGGCTCCGTTCCGTGAATCCTTCGCCGTACCTTTTGTATCTGGATTTCGGTACCCATCAGTTGGTGGGTGCTTCGCCGGAGAGCCTCGTGCGCGTGCGGGACGGTGTGGCTTCGATTCGCCCGATTGCAGGGACGCGCCGCCGCGGGAAGAATGAGGCGGAGGATGAGAAGTTGAAGCTGGAGTTGCGTTCTGATCCGAAGGAACAGGCGGAGCACCTGATGCTGGTGGATCTTGCGCGCAACGATCTGGGTCGCGTGTGCGAGCCGGGTTCTGTGAATGTGATCCGCAATATGGAATGTGAGGTGTTCAGCCATGTGATTCACCTGGTTTCCGATGTGGAAGGACATGTGAGCCCTTCAAAGCGCCCTATTGATGTGCTGCGTTCGGCATTCCCGGCAGGTACGGTGAGCGGCGCACCCAAGATCAGCGCGATTGAAATTCTTTCGACTCTGGAAAAGTCGAAGCGCCATTTTTATGCGGGTGCGGTGGGTTACCTAGAAGCGGACGGCGATCTGGATTTTTGTATCGCGATTCGTTGCGCCCTGAAACAGGGCCATTTGTGGACTTTGCAGGCGGGAGGCGGCATTGTGTATGCCTCCGAGCCCGAACGCGAATGGGAAGAAACGAATGAGAAACTGGGTGCTATGAGAATGGTTCTTGAAGGAGTTGCCAGATGATTGTCATTATCGATAACTACGATTCGTTTACGTATAACATTTATCAGGCGTTGTGCCGCCTTTCCAATGAGCCTGTGAAGGTGCTCCGGAGTAAGGAATGTTCCATTGCGGATATTGAGGCCCTGAATCCCTCTAAACTGGTGCTCTCGCCAGGGCCGGGACGCCCGGAAGATGCGGGTATTACGGTGGCGGCCATTCGCCATTTCGCGGGTAAGATACCGATGCTCGGCGTGTGCTTGGGGCATCAGGCGATAGGTTTTGCATTCGGCGCGAAAATTGTGCAGGCTAAGTTTATCAAGCATGGCATTGCAGAAGAGATTCTGCTGGATGGTCAGGGCGTGTTCCGCACCATCGGCAAGAAGAGCGTTTTCACGCGCTACCATAGTCTGGTGATTGAGGAATCCACACTGTCTCCTGAGTTTGAGGTGACGGCGCGGGCGACGGATGGCGATATTATGGGAATCCGCCACAAGACGCTCCCCATTGAAGGCGTTCAGTTCCACCCGGAATCCATCGCCTCCAAACAAGGCGATGCTTTGTTCAAGGCTTTTCTTAATTACCGCCGCGATAGTATTGTGGTGAGTCAGATTCTGAATACGCTGACCTCTCACCAGGATCTGGACCAGAAAACAGCGGAGCTGTTTATGGAAAGCCTTACAGATGGTCTTCTGGATGAACGCCAGACGGCGGCCATTCTTACCGCGATTACTTCGAAAGGGCCTGCGGCTTCGGAAATTGCGGGTTGTGCAGCGGTGCTTTGCCGTAAAAAGACACAGATGCCGCTGACGGGTATTGAACTTACGGATATTGTGGGCACGGGTGGCGATAGCAAGGGCAGTTTTAATATCAGTTCCATGTCGGCGTTGATTGCTGCGGCCTGCGGGCTTCCGATTGCGAAGCATGGAAACCGGGCTGTTTCGAGCAAATCCGGGGCAGCGGATTTTTACGAAGCTCTGGGGATGAAAATCGATAACAAACCCGCGCGGACGGCGGAGGTGATTCAGAAAACGAATTTCGGATTTCTTTTTGCTCCGATTTATCACAGCGCCATGCGTTTTGCGGCTCCGGTGCGCGCGGCTCTCGGTATTAAAACGATTATGAATCTGGTGGGTCCCCTTTCGAACCCGGCGAATGCCCCTTATCTGATGCTCGGCGTTT
>MNYL01000189.1 GCA_001873075.1 Fibrobacteres bacterium CG2_30_45_31
CAGGCGATGTAGATTCTGCACGACTCGAAAGTATTCCCTTTGCCGTTCTGGTGCATAATTTGCGGAGCGCTTTTAACGTTGGTTCTATTTTCCGATCCACCGATTGTTTTGGGTTAGAAGGGGTGCATCTTTCAGGGTACACACCCTCTACAGATCATGTAACACTCAAAAGTGCCGCTCGAGGTTGCGAAGGTTGGATTCCTCAACACCGTTGGAATTCCCCCCTGGAATGCATAGAATGGCATCAACAGAACGGTTACGCCATCATCGCACTCGAAACGGGTGACGATTGCGTCGATATATCACAGGTTCAATGGCCGAAAAAAGGCCTCATTATTTTGGGGAATGAAGAACTGGGTATTGCTCCGGAACTCTTAGAAAAAGCGACACTAAAGGTCACGATTCCGATGGTAGGGCGCAAAGCCAGCATGAACGTTGCGGGAGCCTTTGCGATTATGGCATTCAGCCTTCGAAATAGTTCCCCTCTCCCTTAATATTTTTCCATTCGTTTCCATAATCTATCGTAATAGGCGTAAAGTCTTTGAACGCCGTTTTCTAGCGTGTAGTAGTGTTTAATGTAGGGAAAAAGCAACACCAGAATACAAAAGTCCAGCGCAAAAACGGCGGGACTGGGAAAAGCCGCAACGTATAACATCCCCATCACAAAAAGCAATCCAAACATCAGAGTCACGAGCAAATGAATAAGACGTTCGTGCTGAAAAAAACTGATTTGAGTGAGCAGATCTTGAAGAGCATGAGCATCCGAGTCTCTCGTCCCTTCCTTCGCAATAAGAGCTTCAACGTTGAGAAGATAATCCATAAGACGTTTTTTCATAGAAACCTCGATGCTTATGAATGAAAATAGCTTTTCTTAGACCTTTCTTTGAAAGAGGAATCTATTTTATTTAATAATCTCATTTCGTGTGAGGCACTTCTTTGGATTTGTTACCTTATTCTTCCTTACCCTCTTTATATCTTGCCAACTGTGGCCGTTTTGATTTTATGGGATGGTATCAAAGAAAAGGAAATCAGTGGATTCATTTTGCTCCTGAAGATCTCAAAAATAAATTGTTTTATTTATCTCTCGCATTAAATAAGCGAGGACTCTCTCAAGGAAAAAGTCTAGGAATTGTGGCCCATTCATCGCCGAATTGGGTCATTGCCGATGTGGCAGCTCAAGTATGCCATGCGATCACGGTCCCTTTATTCCCCAATATTGCCTCTGAAAATTTCCTTTTTCAGTGCGAAGATTC
Organism: Fibrobacteres bacterium CG2_30_45_31; assembly: GCA_001873075.1. Lineage (GTDB taxonomy): Bacteria > Fibrobacterota > Fibrobacteria > Fibrobacterales > Fibrobacteraceae > UBA1313. Next base: position 1,254 of record MNYL01000189.1, read on the forward strand.
CAATGTCGAAATATTAATGATCGATAATGTGACCGCTCTCGATAAGCCGCTTCGGTGCATTTTAGATCGTTTTAAGCTAGTGATTTGCGTCAGTTCAAAAAGCAAGTGTCTCGGATCCAACGGCGTCCATTGGGAGACGCTATTGCAAGAGGGAGAAAGACTTGCCAAAGAGCCAGGAGCACTTTCTTGGTTTGAAAAGCAAATAGAAAGCATTCATCCTGATGATATTTTTTCGATCATTTATACGAGTGGATCCACGGGGCGTCCCAAAGGGGCGGAGCTCACCCACCGCAATATGCTTTCCCAACTTCCCTCTATTTTTAAATTGTATCCTTTGCGAAGTGATGTGGATAGTGCGCTGACATTTCTCCCGATTGCCCATGTTTTTGAGCGCATGACAATCTATTACTACCTGTTTTTGGGCCTAAAAGTATACTTTGCCGATGACCCTAAAAATGCCGCACTTCTTTTACAAGAAGTGAAACCTTCTATGATGACCGTGGTTCCTCGCATTTTGGAGCGTCTATACGAAAAAATGACTGCCGCTGCGGACTCTGCCGTGGGGCCCAAAAAATGGATTATGCACCAGGCCATTCGCTTGGCAAAAATTGAGGATCCTAAGAAGCCAAGCCTTTTACGCAAAATTTATGAACCCCTCGTGTATTCAAAAATGCGAGCGGCGATTGGTGATAATTTTAAACTGGTTATCTCTGGGAGTAGCCCACTCAATAAAAGTATCATTCGCTTTTTGATGAATATAGGTCTCCCCATTTATGAGGGTTATGGCCTTACCGAATGCTCTCCAGTAGTGAGTGCAAACTTCACCGATCATTGGAAAATTGGTTCTGTAGGGCTTCCGCTCCCCCATCTTTCCGTCAAAATAGGTCCCGGCGATGAAGTTCTCGTGAAAGGGGATAGTGTATTTCACGGCTATCATAATTTACCAAAAATCAATGAAGCGTCATTTACTGAAGACGGTTATTTTAGGACTGGGGACCAAGGGATCATTGATAAAGAGGGTTATCTTTTTATCATTGGCCGCATTAAAGAAATGCTTAAAACAAGTACAGGAAAATATGTTTCCCCCCTTCCCATTGAGTTGGAACTGACGCGACATCCATTGATTGAAGGCGCTCTTGTCATTGCCAATAACCGCAAATTTGCTTCTGCGCTTCTCTTTTTAAATCACGAAAATGCGAGACGTCTTTTAAGCTTATCCGATAAAGGTTTTGACCCCTCTATTGCCGCTCACCACTCGGAACGCATTACAGAAGCCATCGCCCGCCATGTTCGAAATATCAACAAAAAATTAAGTCACTGGGAAGAGATCCAAAAATGGGTTATAATCCCCGATGAGCTTACTATTGAATCAGGCTTGTTAACACCAACGTTAAAGCTCCGCCGCAAAACAACAGAAGCTCGTTATGCGAAAGAGATCGAAACGTTGTACCAATAGCGAATGGAATAAAAACTAAATCTATTGTACTGAAAAAAAAATTACTCAGGATAAGCGCAACATCGAAAGCTGATGGTAGGATCGCGGTAGAACGCGGCTGCATTTCTATAGTTCACTGACGTTCCTAATAAAAACACCACTTTAATGTGATCTTTTTTATAAGTCAAACCATTGGCAATGCTTTTAAGCCATTCTTCGCCACCCGATCTGTATTCCTTCATGAGTACATAATCCTCTCCCAAAACGTCTCCCGTCTTGGGGTTCGTTACAGTGAAATATTGAAGCGTATCCCTAAAGTCTTTTTGTGTCAATGTTGCATACAAAGTACGCGAGGTATCCTTTGTAGTCGTAGTATCCACTTTAGAGGCATTACGATAAAGATAAACCGTATCTTGAGTGTAAGCCGCCCGCAGACGATAAGGCGTGGAGAAGCTCGTGCATTTCGCAAGAGAGGATCGATCTTGTTCACTAAAAAGTGCGTAACTCGTGCCTTTGAGAACTTCTACCGTGTCTTTTTTTCTGCCAATGGTCCACTCCTGATAACTCCCCGGTAAATCCCGAATTCCATCAGGGCTCACGCATTTTGGATTACGGTTCGCAAGTAAATAGGTCCCTGTAGAATCATCGGTCCCCACATTGCAATAACGGAACAAATATTCAGAGGCGGAGAAATCAGATTCTTCAATGACACCATAGGTCACACGAGTCTCTGCACGACAGGCTTTTTCCCAATCATTTTCCTTACAAAGAGATACTGTAAATCCACTAGCATCCATAGACTTACATGCAGCAAGCGCCTCGGAATAAAGAACATCGTGCATAAAGGTACTGTCCGAATCTTGATGTTCAAAACGTTCAATGCAAAATCGCGTCGTATCCGAAGTTCGCACAGGGACAAATCCCTTGGGGCAAGCCAAATCATTTTCTGGGCCCGGCGTCACCGGAATAGTATCTATCAAAGCGACAGAATAATAACCAGAAGAATCAATGGAACGAATACGAACAATCAAAGTGTCCCTAGGAACGACCCAGCGAATGGTATCGGTTACAAAAGTTCCCGACAGCGAAAATACCATCGAATCCCCTTGCAACAAATAAGAATCCGCATATCGAGTTTCTGATTCTCCCCCAGCACCCGTCGCAGCTTCGAAGGATTCTCCATTCCAAAGTTCAACCATATACGTTTGCACATCTCGATAACAGGAGGGGTAGGATTTTTTGCAGGTATTTGGAATGGTCAAAACCGAATCAACGGTAATATTGTGGTTGGTTACCAGAGGATCAATGCTACGACTCCAAAAGAGAATCACTCGGTTGCTGTCCAATGCCGCGTACTTTGGATAAAGAGAATCGGGACGAGTCCATACTGCTGTGGGCATCAGAGGAGCAATGCTATCAGTGGTAATAAATAGCTGATTCGTGGCGACAGAGCCTGTTCCCCCCGAACCGGAGCTATTCCCTGCGGAATCCCAGGAAGTAATGCCGATGGTATAATAATGTTGCGCACGCAAACCTTCAACAGTAATACGAAAACGATTGGCATCTGCATTTTCAAAATCAAATCCAGCACCATCAATCACTGCAAGGCGAAGATAATTCTTGACATCAACACCCGCATCCACATTACTCAGCCAAATGGAATCATTATTTGCTTTGTAGCGTGCATGTCTTTTATACCCGGTATTCCCAAGAGAATCAACGCCTCCGTCCCATTCCAATTTAACCTTCACATTACGAATATCTTCGGTGGTATCTTGTGCATAGAGAAGTACATTATAGCCGACAATGCGTCCAGAGAGTTCCGAAGGCTTGTAAAAGTCTGTTTGATCCGTAGGACGCGCCCAATCAAGAACCACACCCGTTGTCCAAACAGAATCTTGAACAGAAATACTTGAAGGGGGAAGATCATCCCCAAAGTGTACATATAAATGCTGCACGGAGCCAGCATCATTGTCATCAGTATATTCGCACCAAATCGCAATGTGGAGACTATCACGATCCAAATATTCAGAAACCAATGCAGAAAGGTCTAAAGTATCATAAAGTGCCCCTGAATGGTATTCGACCTGAATGGAATGTTCTGTTGCATTCTTGGGAACCGATTTAGTGGTATCTCCTATGTAGGTGGTATCCAACCAAATATGAAATCGAGCAAGATTTTCGGTTTCAATAGGGACGCGCCAACGGAGCTGAAAACACTCCACACTATCGCTTGTGGTAGCACAACTTTTTAAGACACTCACATCCTGCACAGAACGATCAAAAAGATATTCAACACCTTCGGAGTCATCCGAACAGGCTGCGACAAAAAGTGCAGAAAAAACAAATAGTAGAGATTTTAAAAGTAATCGCAACATTGGCCTCAAAATACAAAAAAAGCCGATCGCAAACGCAACCGGCTTTTCAAATTTGAATCGAAATTAAGCTTCTGGGTAAACAGAAACCTTTTGACGATCAGCATCAAGACGTTCAAACTTCACCTTGCCATCAATGAGGGAGAACAAGGTAAAATCCTTACCCATACCCACATTGTTACCCGGATGAAAGTGAGAGCCGCGCTGACGCACAACAATTCCACCAGCCTTAACGACTTCACCGGCATATTTCTTGACACCAAGATATTTCGGATTTGAGTCGCGACCATTACGGACTGAGCCTTGCCCTTTCTTATGTGCCATTGCTTAGCCTTCCTTTTCCGCTTTCGCTTTGCGGAGAGCATTTTTCTTAACCTTGGTCGGCTTGGGAAGACCTTGAGCGATCTTCTCCTTGCGAGTCAGTGGCACATTCTGTACCTTCTGCTTAGCAAGGGCAACCACGCGAGCACGGTTGCGAACAATGACTTGAGGTTCAACTACTGCAGATTCGGCGCCAGAGCGGAGTTCCGTGACAAGCACCTCTGTATAGCCCTGACGATGACCGTTCTTGCGTTCGTAACGAGTACGACGTTTTTTCTTGAACACGATCACTGTGTCACCCTTACCGTGAGAGAGTATTTCTACTTTCACGAGGGAGTCTGTCAGGACAGGGGTGCCGATTTTGACTTCTTTCCCATTAGAGAAAAGAAGAACGGACTTGAGCTCCAGTGTAGAACCGACAGCAGCTTCGGCGATGCTAGGAACCTTATAGGTTTTGCCTAACTCGACCTTATACTGGAAACCACCTGTTTCAACGATAGAATACATTTACGTAATCCTTTTATTGTTAGCTGTATCGGGAACCCAATTGTAACAAAAAAACGGTATTTCGTAAAGTAAAAACCTCAAGAAAAGCTTTTTTTAAGGCAAAAAAGAATTACATTGGAGCTGTTTTGGAACTGTTTGTTGGCAAGAACTGCACTTACTCTTCCCTTGAACCCCATGGCAACCTCGCTTTTTTTGCTAATTTTGCGAGGTAAATTTTTTTAAGGAACTTGTGATGAACTCTATTCTGGACCTCAATGGCGAGTGGGAACTTCTTTGGGATAAGGACGATGCCGGCGTTATTAATCGTTGGTACGCCACATTGCCGGAAGGTGGTGAAAAAGTGCAAGTCCCCCATGTTTGGGAACATGCCTTTGAAAAGTTGTCTTTGACTCAAGATACAGCCTATTATTTCAAACGTTTTTTTGTGGATGAAAAGCAAGTTCCAAAGCGCATTTTTCTCAAATTCGAACGTATTGCAACGCATGCGACATTTTGGTTAAATGGCAAGTATTTGGGTGACCATTTTGGCGCTTATTCGCCTTGTGTCCTTGATACTTCAAAGGCAATTAAGCTTGGTGCAGAAAATGTTCTTTGTGTCCGTGTTGCCAACATGGGTTCCGCCAATAGTCGTATTGACTTTGGACGCGAAAGTAAAGAGGGTGCGAATGACCGCTACGTGCATCCGTCTGAAATGCCTGTGGGCCTCCCCTGGCAGCAGTACCCGTTCGGAGGTATTTACGGAAACGTTTCTTTGACTCTTGGCAACGCCGCTTTTATTTCCGGCGTTCAGCTCGAACCGGATTATGACCAGGAACGAGTAGCGGTAGAAGTAGCCTTTAATAATCCTCGCGGATTCCAGACCCGCCTTCGCGTGCTAATGCGGAGCCCTTCTGGCACCGTAAGTGAGATGTATAAGGAACTTAAACTTGAAAAAGAGAATGCGTCCCATCGTTTTATTCTGGGCATTAAAGATTGGAAAAAAGAGAAATGCGCATGGACTTTAGAAACGCCCAATCTTTTCAGCATTGAGTTGCAACTTGAAGGTAAAGTCACTAAGGGCAAAGATAAAGTTGACACCTCTTTTTCTGTCGTTCGAACCTTTGGATTTAGAAAATTTGATTGCGTAAAAGGTGATTTTTACATGAACGATGCCATCGTCAAATTGCAGGGAATTCGTTATACCCAGCATTGGTGCGAAGGCGGTCTTTGGAACCCTGATAAAAATGAACTCCGCAAAGATCTTGAAGCCATTAAGAAATCTGGTTTCAATGCGATTCGTTCTGGAGGAGCTCCTCTCTCGACAGAAGGCTTAAACATTTGTGATGAAATCGGTCTCTTTGTTTTCCAGGAACTTCCGATTCACACCATGCGTTCCACGCCCCGCGGTCTTGATAAAGTTCGCCAGCTTACCGAAGATATTATCAAAGAGCAGAAGCATCACCCGTCTATCGCCGCCTGGATTCTCGGGGCCGAAAACGGAACGCTCGTTCTTGAAAACGGTAATAAACTTTTGAAAAGTGTGGATCAATTCGACATGTGTCGCCCAGTCATCAGTAACCTGAACTGTGTGTACTTGGACAATGAAGAAGCGTTCCGCAAAGATACGGGGAAATTGATGGGCGTTACCAACGACCGTATTCTCCTGTACGCCTCCCATCGTCTGCATCTTCGCATGAATCCTTCTGCAAACTTGGAGTATTTCCTCACCCATTACTGCGATAAGGATGACACGACTATCGTGGTTCCTGATTCTACCTTGGGCGATATGCAATTCCAAGATGAATACGAATCATTTGTACGTGATACCAATGGTAAGATTCTTATCACACTCAAAAATCATGCCTTGCTCCCTAAAGAGGCGACGACCATTTCCGGCCCTCGTAGCAACAAGAATACAAAGGCGATTAAGGGTGCGTACAAGCAACTGAACACATTTATTGCGGACAAGAATCTTTCTATTTGGCCGTCTTTTAAAGCATTTAATGATGATGCGAAGCGCATTGCATTAAAGAGTAAATTAAGCCAAATTACAGCGATTCAAAGTAACCCTCTTGTTTCTGGATTTTTCCTCGATCAATGGGCGGATATCGGGGTTGATTTTTCGGGATTAACGGATGAACACCGTAAGTCTAAGGGACTCGAATCCTTTGCAAAGGAAATTTCAACGCCGACACGTTTGTTGCTTTCCGGCTTGGAGCCCGTCAATACTCCGCAAAGTGAAATCTCTTTTCAACTCGCTCTCTTAAATGATGCTCGTTTGGAAGATGTGGAAATTGAAATTGCGGTTGCTGATAAAAACGGCAAAGTTTTGACCAATCAAAAGCATCAAGCAAAAGGTCAAACAAGCCTTACGCCGCTTGGCACATTCACCATTGTTACTCCAAAGGCTGTGGGTGAATATACCATTGAATTGAAATTGAATGCTTTTGGGAAAACCATCTATACAGTGTCAGAAGAAATTCTCGTCATTCAACCCGCTGATGTGAAAACAGCGATGAAGCAGGTTTGTTTCCTTGACAACAGTGCAGAAACCACCAGTGATGCTCTCGCAGCATTGAACGGCCCAGAGAAAATCATTTTCACAGCGAGTCTCAGTTCCTGGAACGATGAAATTCTGAACCGTATTGTGGCACTTACTCGCGATGAAGGCAAAATACTGCTTCTTTCGGATATGACCCGCGAAGATATTGAAGTCTTTAATGCGAGCCATCACTTTGCAGATGCCATTGAATCCCATTTTACAACGGGCGCCAACGGACTTAGCTTGCATTACCTAGTGGATAACTCCCCCTTGTTACCTGAATTCAACAAGAAGCAACTTCTGGATCACATGGCCTCTGCAGTAATGCCCAGCGTGTCTCTGAATGAACTCCCTGGGGCAAAAGTCATCGCCCGCTCAGTTTCTCTTGTGAAGGGCGAAGTCAAGACCGGCGTAGATCTACAAATGCTCCCCTTCGGAAAAGGCAAGCTGGTATTCAATCAGTTCAGCATTTTTGAAGGCTTGGAAACGAGTGCTTTAGCCGATAGTGTATTCACAAAACTGGTAAAAATAGTTCTCTAGAAATACCGCAAATATCTAAAATAAAAACAGCCTCTAGTGGGGGCTGTTTTTTATGTAGGGCACGGCGAAAACTATTTAGCATAGGCCTTTTTCATTCCGTTCAGTGGAATGTGACATTGGTAACCAAGTTTGTAAATGGGTATAGATAAATGTCGTTGTAAAGCGAGTAAAAAATATTGTGTTTTTGAAATGTGATACCTTATTTATTCGTTCTGTTAAAAATTATGTTATTTTAAAGTTTTGTTCCTAGTATTGGGGAGTTTGGAAGGCTTAGAGGGTTTGGTTTTCTTGATTTTATTGAGGAATAACTTATGAATATCATAAAGAAAATGCTATTGGGGTTGATTGTAGCAAGTCAGGCTTTTGCCGTGTCGGTTTATACCCTAGACGAACAGATTTCGTCTGCGAATATGACGGTTCTTCGGTTTAAAATCGAAAATAACACGAACGACACTTTGAATGGAATTGAACTTCATTACCATGTGGTTCAGGACTCCGATAAAATTGCCAATCCCGAAATTTATTATATGCCTTCCGGCCAAGCCAATTGGGTTATTCAAGACTCTGTAACCGCAACGCTGGTTGTTTATTTTCCGAATGTGATTCTTTACCCTGGCGATACTCTGGGCGGCATTTCCGGTTATTCCCTAGGTCTCCACAATACTGATTGGAGTACTTGGACAAAGTCCAATGACCCGTCTCAGCCGGC
>MNYL01000044.1 GCA_001873075.1 Fibrobacteres bacterium CG2_30_45_31
ATTTCAGATTACCGGTTTTTGGCCGCAAGAAATTTATGGCAGCACAGAGACCGGGGGCATCGCTTACAGGCAGTCCCGTGATGGTTTGGAGTGGACTCCTTTTGTGGGGTGTACCATGACGATCGCTCCTTCTGGATGTTTGAACGTGAAGTCCAATTACATCATTGAAGCAGATGGTTTTACCACGGGTGATTTGGTGGAATTTCTGCCTTCCGGGCAGTTTTTGCTGAAGGGTCGTGCGGATTCTATTGTCAAAATCGAAGAAAAACGAATTTCTCTCCCTGAAGTGGAAATGCGACTCATGGCCTCGGGTTATATCCAGGATGCCTGCGCGGTGGCTTTGTCTAAAAAAAGACAGTTTCTTGCCGTGGCATGTGTTTTTAATGAAGACGGGAAAAAACATTTTGAAGGGGTTTCTAAATTCGAAATAAATACCTATTTCCGTAAGTACCTTTCGGACTTTCTGGAAAGTACTGTATTACCCAAGAAATGGCGGTATGTGGATGAATTGCCTGTGAATACTCAAGGAAAATTGACGCGTAAAGATGTGGAAAAACTTTTTGAATCTTCAGAACTTCGCTATGATCTGGTTTCTGTCGAAGAAAGAGACGGGGGACAGTTGAATATTCACGTGCGGTTCCCGACATCCAGTATTTATTTTGATGGTCATTTCCCGCAGTTTAAATTGTTACCTGCCGTGGTGCAAGTGGATTTAGTTTTGCATTGGTGTCACAAGTATTTGGGCTCATCCCTGAAGTTGATTAAGATTCCGCGCGTCAAATTTAGCCGCCCCCTTTGCCCCAATTCGATGATTCACCTTGAGGCATCTTACAATGCTGAAATGTCTAAAATTTCATTTAAGTTCCAAGATTTGGACAAAAATCAGACCTGTTCTTCAGGCAATATTTTTGTGGAGAAGGTCTAATGTCTGAATTGAAAATTTGCGCTGTCATTCCTGTGTATAAGCATGGTGAAACTGTGGGTGCTGTGGTGCGGGCACTTTCTCTGATGGATATCCCCTCAATTTTGGTCGATGATGGCAATGTGGGAGCGTCCAAGGAGGCTCTCGTTGCAGTAAATCAAGATTTTCCCACATCGACACTGGTTTCTTATCCTGTGAATGGGGGAAAGGGTTTTGCGGTTTGCGCAGGGCTCAAGAAAGCGATTGAATTGGGGTATACACATGCCCTTCAAATTGATGCGGATGGACAGCATGATCTGAGTAACGTTTCGTTCTTTTGCAAAGCGGCGAAGAAACACCCCGAAGGCCTTATTGCGGGCCTCCCTACCTATGATGGTTCCGTCCCCAAGTCTCGGGAAAGAGGCCGCCTGATTACTAATTTCTGGGTGATGGTGGAGACGCTTTCTTGCACCATCCCGGATGCCATGTGTGGATTTCGCATGTATCCTTTGGAAAAAATTCGCTCCGTGTTGAATAAGGGATTTTTTGATTATCGTATGGGCTTTGATATTGAAGTACTCGTTCGATTGAATTGGGCTGGCATCAAAATGTATTTCTACCCAGTGAAAGTCATTTACCCTGAAGGTGGCATTTCCAATTTCCGTATGTTGCAGGATAATCTGGCCATTTCTAAAACTCACACGTTTTTGTTCTTTGGAATGTTAATTCGTCTTCCCCGACTTTTATTGCGTCATTTTTCTAAGCGTTGAAATAGATATGACAAACGGAATCCATTGGTCTAAAAAGAAAGAACATGGCGCTGGCTTGTGGCAGTTCCGTTTTTTCTCTTGGGTGGTCCGTACCTGTCCGGGTGTTATCATGAATGCGATCGTTGCTGTGGTGACCTTCTTTTTCTTTCTCGGAGCGAAAGAAGATCGTCGTCTTTCTTCTATGTATCTTGCGAAGCTTTCCAAAGTGTCTGTGACGGGTTTGCCAAAGCCGACATTCTTTGCCGTTTATAAGCACATGTTTTCTTTTGCGCTTTCCATGGTGGAAAAAATTGCGTGCTGGAAAGACGGAGGCGCGTTATCAAAAGTGGAATTGCAGAATGACGATATTGATGCGTTGGTGAACCAGCTTAATGAAGGCAAGGGGGCTTGCTTGATTTGCTCCCATTTAGGGAACATGGAAACACTTCGTGCGTTGACCGGTGTCAAAAAAACTCACGCGAGTCGTTCTTTCAAGGTGATTCCTGTGATTGATTTTTCAGGGACGGCCAAATTCAATGAAATTCTGAAGCAGTTGAATCCTACATTAATGACGGAAATTGTAGATGCGAATTCCGTGGGAACGGATACCGTCATCTGGATGCAGGGTGAAATTGAAAAAGGAAATCTGGTGGTCATTGCAGGCGATAGAACCTCGACTCATACGATGAATCGCACGGTTGCTGTCCCCTTTTTGGGTGAACTCGCTTATTTCCCTTTGGGTACTTTTTTGCTCACGAGTATTATTGGAGCTCCGATTTATTATGCTTTTGCTTTGCGCAAACGAGATCTCAATATTCAATCCCCTTGTGAAATGCATATTCAAAAAGCGAAGGTGGAGACTTGCGGTACCCGAAAAGAACGTACGAATAGAGTGCAGAATATGGTTTTTGAGTATGCGGAAACGCTCGAAAAACATTGTGTGGAACATCCCTACCAATGGTATAACTTTTTTGAATTTTGGACAAAGCCTGTTTTATCGGGCCTATTACCAGAGACAACAAACCAGGAAGCGAAATAATGAAAAACGTAGTTGAAGTCGGCAAAGGCCGTTTGACCATTGAAGACGTGGTCGCGGTCGCTCAAGGAAAAAGCACCGTGAAGTTGAACGAATCTCCAGAATTCGTGAAGATGATTGATGCGGGTGCGACGTTCCTTGATGAAGCTTTGGCCGAACATGGTGGCATTTATGGCGTGACCACAGGATATGGTGATTCCTGTACGCAGACGGTTTCTCCAGAACACTACTATGATTTGCCTGTACACCTTTCTCGCTTTCACGGTTGCGGCCTGGGCGATTTTTTTGATCCTGAGACGACGCGTGCGATTATACTCGTTCGCTTGAATACGCTTGCCCAGGGATTTTCTGGGGTGAGCATGAATTTGCTCCGTGCGATTGTGAATCTTTTGGATCATGACATTCTGCCTTTGATCCCTGAAGAGGGTTCTGTGGGCGCGAGTGGTGACTTGACTCCGCTTTCTTATCTGGCGGGTACTTTGATTGGGGAACGCGAAGTGCTTTACAAGGGCGAAAAACGCGAAGCTTCTGATGTGCTCCGCGAATTGAATATTCCAATTTACCGTTTCCGCCCCAAGGAAGCGATCGCCATTATGAATGGGACTGCAGTGATGAATGCCGTCGCTTGCATGGCGTATTCCCGCGCAGAGTATCTCACGGATATGTCTTGTCGCCTGACGGCGATGAATGTGATTGCTTTGAAGGGCAATCGCTATCACTTTTACAAGCGTCTTTTTGATGTGAAACCACACCCAGGTTTGATGCTTGCTGCAGAAAAGGTGCGCGATGCACTCGCCATTAATGCGGTGAACGGCATCGTTCCTGAAAAGATTCAAGATTCTTATTCTTTACGTTGTGCTCCGCATGTGATCGGTATGTTCTATGATGCGAGTCCTTTACTCCGTCAGATGATCGAAATCGAAATGAATAGCGCAAACGATAATCCGCTCGTCGACCCGGAAACGCGTTCCGTGTTCCATGGAGGTCATTTCTATGGCGGTCACATTTGCTTTGCGATGGATTCCCTCAAGAATATTGTGGCGAATATTGCAGATCTCGTGGATCGTCAGATGGCGATGCTTGTGGATGTCAAATTCAATCGCGGATTGCCTGCGAATCTCACGGGTTGCGTCAAGGAAATTTCTTTTAACCACGGATTCAAAGCAGTGCAGATTGCTGTTTCCGCGTGGACCGCAGAAGCGCTCAAAGCGACCATGCCTATGAGCGTATTCTCCCGCTCCACGGAATGCCACAACCAGGATAAGGTGAGCATGGGTACCATTGCGGCGAGAGATTGTATTCGCATTATCGAATTGACGGAGCAGGTATTGGCGGCCATGTTGCTTGCTGCGACTCAAGCGCTCCACATTCGTCTCGAAAAAAATGAAATCACTCAGGAACAAATGGTGGGCGTGCAAGATACCTATAACAAAACGTTCAGCTTCTTTGCCCCTTTAGTGGAAGATCGCCCCTTGGATAAGGAACTTCGTAAAACCATTTCTTTGATCAGAGAAAAATTCTGGAAGTTCTAATATGGCAAATAAACCCATCAGTATTGACGTTGAGTTTAATGTAGAGTTCTACGATGTGGATTCCATGCAGATCGTTTGGCATGGAAACTACGTGAAGTACATGGAGGTCGCTCGGTGTGCTTTGTTGTCGGCACTTCATTATCATTATCTTGATATGGAAAAAAGCGGTTACGCCTGGCCTGTGGTCGAAATTAAACTCAAGTACATTCGCTCACTTCGTTTTATGCAGAGAGTGCGCATTACGGCTACTTTGCTCGAATATGAAAATTGTCTCAAAATCGGGTATGTTTTTTGCGATGCAGAATCGGGTACCGTGCTGAATAAAGCGGAAAGCATGCAGATGGCGGTTGATATGAAAACCATGGAATCTTGTTTTGTGTCTCCTCAGTGTTTTATGGACAGGGTGCATGAATACATCAAAATACAGGGAAACGCGGATGCCTAAAGGTTTCCTTTTTTCATTTTTAGGATTCGTTTTTCTGGGCGTGAGCTTTGCAGGCTCTGTTTATGATTTTCCTCTGAATGCAGAAAATCGTCCCGTGCTCGAAAAGTCGTTCTCCATTCTTGCCGCCCATAACGTGACTCGCGGGCATTTTAAGCAGACGAAAACAATTACGCGCATTTCCAGAACTTTTATTTCAGAGGGTACGTTTGTCATTGCGGATGGGAACGGTATTATCTGGGATACCCAAAAGCCTTTCCCTTCAACCTTAGTGATTACTTCCGATAAGATCGTGCAAAAGACACCTCAAGGGAAAAATAGTACGCTGGATGCCTCCGACAATGCGGCATTCCGGGAGTTTTCAAATACGATCCAGGCTGTATTTTCGGGGAAACCCAGTGCGCTTTATTCCCAGTTCAATATTTTCTTTAGTGTGCAGGGGAACCAATGGAAATTGGGCTTGATCCCGAAAGAAGAGGTGGTTCGCTCCATTATTTCGTCCATAGAACTTAATGGGGATCTGACCCTTAATCGTGTTCTCATTAAGGATGGAAATCAGGATTTAACACGATACGAGTTTTCTGCACATAAATACTCTGAGGACTTAGAGCCCAAGGAAAAAGATGCTTTCGGACGTCCTTAAAAAGCATTTTGGAAACGGCCAATGGAACCGCCCTATGGTGGCCTTTTGGATTGTATTCCACTTGGTGCTTATTGGGATTCCTCTTTTTCTTTATCCAATTAAAATCAATACCGATTTATACTCCGTTTTACCGGCTTCGCATGAATTGCACAAGGTCAGCGAGGCGGAGCGCACTTTAAGTTCCAAAACCACTTCGCAGTTCTATGTGTTGGTGGGCCATGAAAATTTTGAAACTGCCAAAAAAGCCTCTGAAATTTTATATGCGGCAATAAAAGAGGACCACTCTTTAGATACCGTGCGGTTGTATGTAGATCCTTCTTCCATGCAGGAAATTCAAAATTTCCTGTTTGCTCATCGTTACCAGATGCAAGGTCCCGAAATGGTGAGGCAGTTAGAAAAAGGTGAGGTTGATCGTATTAGTTCCGATGCGTTGAGTTCTGTCTATGGGGCCTTTCAATTTTCTTCTTTGGATAACCTTGCAAAAGATCCTTTTTTATTAGGCGAAAATAGCCTCAATCGCTACCTCTCTTCCTCTCTCTTTTCGAGTCTCGCTTTTGGCATTAAAGAGAATGTACTTGTCGCAAGCGATAGTGGCGTTCAATATGTGATGCTCAGCGGAAGCCTTGCGCCCCACGTTTCCGCTATTGCGAAAGAGGGTCACATCATTGGCCGCATCAATGAACTTTGTGCCAAAATGGAAAAAGAAACTCCAGGCCTTCGCCTCGCTTTTTCGGGAGTTCCATTTCACAGCTATGAGAGCTCTAGCAATGCACAGAATGAGGTGATGATCATCAGCATTATTTCCATGCTCGCGATTATCGTTTTGTTCATTCTTGTTTTTCGTTCTCCGGTTCCCCTTGTAATGGTCATTGGGTATATCTTTGTGGCGGGTTTGACTGCCTTATGTTGTACGTTATGGGCATTTAAAGAAATTCACATTTTTACTTTTGTTTTTGGTACGAGTCTCATCGGTATTTGTATTGATTATTCCGTGCATTTCTTTATGGACTGGAAAAGCAGTCAAGAGAACAAAACGGGTTTTGATGTGCGTGCGCACATTTTCAAAGGAGTCATTCTCGGTTTTTTGACAACCGAAGCGGGTTACCTCGCGGTAATGCTTGCCCCGTTTCCACTCTTAAAACAGATGGCGCTCTTCTCTTTTGCTGGGCTGTTGAGTTCTTTATTAACCATCATGATTATTTTTCCGAACCTCAAATTACCGACTGTTGAAAAACGTATTGTTCCTTTGAAAGCTGCAGATATCCTGTTGAAAGTTTATGCGCGAATTTTTGCATTAAAACGCCCCGCATGGATTTGCATTTGGATGGTAGCCATTGCTGTGATTATTTCGGGTTTGATGCGTCTCAATATGGAAAATGATATCCGCGGACTTTATAGTATGTCCGATCATCTCAAAAAATCGGAACAACTTGCGGCGCGTGTCATGAATTTGGGCACTTCAGGCTGGTTCTTTATTATTTCGGGTAAATCCCCAGAAGAGGTGCTGCAAAGAGAAGAACGATTGTGCTCTCGTCTGGATGCTGAAAAAGAGAAAGGACAACTTTCCTCCTATATGGCAACGACTCTCTTTGTGCCATCACTGGCGACGCAAAACCACACTTATTCTTTGATTCGCGAAAAACTGCTACCCTCCTCTCAGAATCAGCTCACACAGTTAGGTTTTGGTACTGCAGAAAATGAACAATTTCTTGCGGATTTTAGTGCAGCATCGAAAGCGATGGTGACTATGGATTCCAAGTTGCCTTCAAATCTCGGCCCCATGCTGAATACTCTTTGGTTGGGTAAAATTGATGGTGTTTATTACAGTGCCGTGTTGCCTTTGCATGCCAAAGATCAAATGGTTTTTAAAGAGATGGCTTCGGAAATGGATTCCGTGTATTTCGTAGATAAGATGACAGACATTGGTAATGAACTCACAAGGCTTTCGCACATTGCACTCGGTCTCGTGATTCTTGCCTATGCGTTGGTTCTTGTGGTGCTCTCGTTTGTGTACGGATTCAGAGCCGCCTTCCGCATTATTCGTACGCCACTTCTCGCCTGTATCATTGCCGCGAGCCTTTTGGGCCATTTAGGCATCCCCTACAACTTCTTTGCAATTGTCGGAGCCATCCTCACGCTGAGTATCGGTATCGATTATTCTCTGTTTTTTAAGGAAAATGCGAAGACGATGCGGACTACCATGCTTGCCGTACTCCTTTCTGTGGTGACCACATTGCTCTCTTTTGGGGCGTTGGGCCTTAGCTCTTTTGCTCCAGTTTCTACTTTTGGGCTTTCGGTTTTGTTTGGTATTTCTTTCTGCTTTTTCCTTGCTCCTTTCAACGGGACTCGTCCCCAAAAGTAATGGCAATATGAGATCTACTTCTTTCTCTTTCCGCTGGATCGGCCTCCTCTTGGGGGTATCGATTTTGCTCTTGTGCTCTTGCACAAAAGCTTCCCGCGGAGGCCATTCGGAGTCTCCTGTGTATTTGACGGATACGCAACGCATCTATTTGCTCCCGCCTTCGGCAATGGGCACTCCTGTTGATGGGGCACAGAGAATTGAAGCGACTCATAACGGAGAAACCTCTCTTTTTGAAGCATGGGTGATTGCGAACGATACCATTCTTTCTGTGACTCTTTTTGGCAGTATGGGCGCCACCATTGGTGAAGTGAGCTACACCAGCGATAGTTTGTTTTTTTCGAGTCGCCTCATGGATACGGAAAAAATAAAGCCACAGTATATTATCGCGGATTTTCAACTGTGTTTTTATGAGACAGAAAAGGTGCGCGAAGTGATTGAAGCTTCGAACCTCGAGTTTGAAGAGACAACACAAGGCGATGAATCGCAGCGTGTCATTTCTTCAGGGGGCAAAAAAATTATTACGATTGAACGTAATAAACAGGGAATTCATTTGACGAATCATCTTCGCGGTTATGAATACCGCATTCATCCGGAAAACGTGGGAAAGTGATGCTACCGTTATTTATTGAAGATTTTAGTTTGGTTTGTTCTTTGGGCGATTCCAAAAGCCAGGTATGGGATCGTCTGGTGAATGGCACCCGCGTAGGAATGATCGAAAAAGAATTCGGGAACAGACGTCGTTATGTGGCCACTTTGGAAAATAACGCTCCGCTCGCACCCGTTAAAAATGAATACTTTGATAATCGGGTGAATCGCATTTCGAACAAGGTATTGGACGATTTGGAGCCTGCGATTGAATCTGCCAGTGCAAAGTATGGAAAAGATCGAGTGGCAGTGATTATCGGTTCTTGCGATAACGGTTCAGAGGCTTCTCTCTCGGCCCTTGCTCATTATCGCGAGCAGGGGACGTTCCCGGAAGGTTACTCGTTAGCCATGCAACAAGCGGATTTCCCTGCCCGGTTCATTGCGGATCGTTTCGGGCTCACGGGAATCATTATGAGTCACTCCACTGCTTGTGCCTCTAGTGCAAGTGCCTTTGTTTCTGCTCGCAACATGATTTATGCCGGTCTTTGCGATGCGGCTATTGTGGGTGGCGTCGATATTGCTTCTTTACCTGTGGTTTTGGGATTCACTTCTTTAGAAGCCGTTTCCCCGGAACCCGCGAATCCTTTTAGTAAGAATCGTTCAGGGATTACTTTGGGCAATGGGGCCGCTTATTTTGTGGTGACCAGGGAACCTTCAGAAACCACGCAGTTCCGGGTTGCCGGAATGGGTGAAAGTGCAGATGCGGATCACATGACTGCTCCGAGAGCGGATGGAGAAGGTGCTAAGTTGGCTATTCTCGCGGCCCTTCAGGATGCCGGATTTTCTTCCGATGTTGTGGATTATGTGAATCTTCACGGAACGGGTACGCAATTGAATGATTCTATGGAAAGTCTCGCTGTTGCGAGTGTGTTTTCGAGTGAAATACCTGTGAGTTCTACCAAGGCATTGACTGGCCACACGCTGGGTGCCGCTGCTGCATTGGAACTTGCGATTTGCTGTTTGACTTTGTCGGAAAAGAATAAAGATCATTTATTGCCCGTGCATTTGTGGGACGGAGAACGGGATGAGGTTTTGCCAAGTTTAAATTTTGTGACGAAAGGCTTCAAAAAAGAAAGACTTTCTTGTTGCATGAGTAATTCGTTCGCTTTTGGTGGCTGTAATGTCAGCTTGATTGTGGATAAGAAGGGCATGGAGTGAGTATGGCGTTAGCTCAAAATCTAAACAAAGTGGAAGTGGAAACCCTAGTTCCACATACAGGGAAGATGTTTCTTCTGGATCGTATCGTCTCTCATGATGTGGGCTGTAGAACCTTGATTTCTGAAGTGGATATTACGACTGATAATTTGTTCTTCGATGAAGAACTCAGAGGAATTCCTTCGTGGGTGGGTTTTGAATATATGGCGCAAAGTGTGTCTGCGCTTTCGGGCTTTTTCAATAAAGAGTTGGGGGTAGATCCCAAGATTGGATTTATTGTGAGCGTTTCGAATTATACTCCGTCTGTTTTTGTCTTTACTCCAGGGAAAACCGTTTCGGTACATGTACGGGAATCCATTCGTGTGGAATCGACGGTGACGTTTGAAGGAAAAATTTTTGAAGAGGGAACATTGGTGGCGACAGCGACTTTGAATGCCGTTGAATTTGATAGCGTCGATGCAGTGAAGTAGGAACCTATGGACAAGAAACAAGTATTAGTTACAGGTGCAAATGGTGGAATTGGGCTTGCGATCGTTGCGGCCGTCGCTCGTGCAGGCTATGCCGTGGTGGCCCATTATCGTAAAAATGCAACCGCTCTTGAAACGTTATGCAAAGCATTGGAAGCGGAAGGACAATCGGTTCGGATGCTTCAATTTGATGTTCGCCATCGAGAACAGTGTAAAGAAGTTCTCGAAAAGGATATGGCGGATAACGGCGTTTATTATGGCGTGGTGAGCAATGCGGGCATTTGTGCGGATGCGACTTTTGCAGCCCTCTCGGAGAACGACTGGGATTCCGTTTTGGATACCAATTTGAATGGTTTTTACAATGTGATTCACCCCGTGGTCATGCCTATGTGTCGTAGAAAGGCTCCTGGCCGTATTATTACCATGGCGTCTGTTTC